>PNAR01000276.1 GCA_003169715.1 Acidobacteriaceae bacterium
CAAAACGCAAAGTGTGAAAGAGTTGTGTAAAAGTATTCGAGGAGGGCTATTATGTCAATAACTTACTCTATTGTATGTAGTTACTGTAATTCAGTGAAAGTATATTTACGATTTTGAGCCCGCTGCGTCTGCCAGTTCCGCCATCCCGGCTTGAGGGTGCGGGAAATTAAGCTTAGTTGATCATTTTGGGGTTTGCAACATTCGGCAGTCCATCTTTTCTCGCTGACCTTTGATCATGAGCGAGGTGGCGATGGGCGAAAAAGCGCACTCACCACAACGCTCGCCTCGCGTAAGGTTTTCGCCACTGCGGCAGCTATCTTGTGGGCGTCCGGGGTGTCTCCGTGAATGCATAAAGTCTGCGCGTTCACGGGGACTTCGGTCCCGTCGTAAGACATCACGATTCCTTGCTCAACGATACTTAGCGCTTGTCTAGCGGCTTCTGCGGGATCGTGTATTAACGCCCCTTCAAGTTGGCGCGAGCGCAAACTTCCTTCCGGCTCGTACCTGCGGTCGGCGAAGGCTTCGGCGGCAACCGCAAAGCCAGCCTCACGAAAGACATCAAGCGTTAGCGATCCCGCGAGGCCCACGAGCACGACATCACGGCTCCATCGCAGGACACCATTTGCAATTGCTTGTGCGATCTTGGGATTTCGCGCCGCCTGATTGTAGAGCGCGCCGTGCGGCTTAACGTGCGCCAACTGCACGCCACATTCCGCGGCAACCCTGGCGAGTGTGCGAACCTGTTCGAATACGAAATCGGCGATTGTTTCCGGCGGAAGATTTAATTCGTGCCTCCCGAAATTATCACGATCCGGATATCCAGGATGCGCTCCTATGGCCAACTTCCAACGCAGCGCCTGGAGGATGGTTGTTTTCATGGTTTGTTCGTTTCCCGCGTGGCCTCCGCAGGCGACATTGACGGAAGTAAGCGAAGGCATCAGCGCTTCTTGAGTGCCGTCGGCGATTGCCTCTGGCAGTTCGCCCATGTCGGAATTCAAGTCAATAGTTTTCATGAAATCAATTGGGGTGAGGCGAGCAAATCTTCCATTTCTCTCAATAGCGATCGTGCCGTTTCCCACTCGACGCTTTCAAATCGAATTTCATCGCGCGGGCGAAGTTGTCCAACGCTGGCCATATCGGAGGAAATCACATTGGCGATCTTTGGATAACCGCCCGTAGTTTGCTGCTCCACAAAGAGCACGATGGGCAGACCTGCGTCGGGAACCTGGATCGCGCCGAGCGAAACGCCTTCGGTAATCATCTTCCCACCGGATCGCGGTGGGATGCGTTCGCCTTCCAGCCTTAAGCCCATGCGATTGGATTCCTCAGCGACACGATACGTACTGCTATAGAACAAGCGGAGCGATGAATCGGGAAACCAATCGCACTGTGGGCCCGGGGTGACGCGCAAAGTCTTTCGAGGCAGCAGGCGTTCCCGTACTCGATTAGTCAGCGCGACCTGCCGGGAAGATTCGTTCGCGGGCGCTTGGTCCACCGCACCAATGTTCAGCACATCTCCTTTTCGGAGCGGCCTGCCATCGAAACCGCCAAGCCCGCTCAAGATGTGCGTTGACGCGCTGCCTAGAAAAGGTTTCACCGCGATCCCACCGCGAACGCACAAATAACAACGCGCTCCCGAGCGGGTTGGTCCGAGACTTAGCGTCTGACCCGGACGAACTTCAATCGAAGCCCATGGTTCGACGGGCGCACCATCGAGCGTCGCGCCGAAATCGGAGCCTGTCAGAGCTACGATGGCGCCCTCCGGGAAAAGAAAACTGCCGCCAAGCAGGGTCATTTCCAATCCAGCCTCGTCCTCGGCATTCCCCACCAGACGATTCCCGACGCGCAACGAAATCGCATCCGCCGCTCCGGAAGGAGAAACGCCCATCGGGCCGAAGCCTTCGCGTCCGAGATCCTGCACCGTGGTGAGCAGGCCAGGAGCTTGGACCTGGATTACTTTCATGCACTCTCCATCGCTACGAATTGCTTGGACGAAACCGGAATAAAACGCACGCGATCCCCGATGGACAAGAAGCTCATGCCAGCCCGATCCGGACGAAACATAGCGATGGGAGTACGTCCGAGCAGTCTCCAACCCCCGGGCGTGGCGAAGGGATAGACGCCGGTTTGGCTACCCGCGATCCCTACGCTGCCGGGAGGCACGTTTCGGCGCGGAATCGCCAGTCGAGGCGTCGCCAGCGATTCGGGCAACTCACCGAGATAAGCGAAGCCGGGCACGAATCCCAGGAAATAGACAACATACGGGACCGAAGCGTGCAGTTCGATTGTTTGTGACGGCGTCAATCCATGCGTTTCCGCAACTTCATTTAGGTCTGGGCCGTAGTCGCCGCCATAGCAGACTGGGATTTCTATTTGTCGGGACTCCGGAAGAGGCACAGTCTCGAGCCGCTCCAAATACGTCCGTAGGATCGCTTCCAGTTCGTCGTGCCGCAATTTCAGCCCATCGAACTTAACTAACAACGAGCAATATCCGGGATGAAGGTTGCGAACGCCGGTAATTGGTTCCGCTTCGAGAAGCCGTAGCAACTTTAAAACACGATGATGAGTTTCAAGCGTGATCGCTTGATCAAAATAGATCATCAGCGACTGATCGCTCGAGGGCCGGAATCGCACGCGGTCGGCTCCAGCCACGGACGTTCTGTCAGAGGAGCTACCTGGCATCTTCCAGAATTTCTACACCGTACTGTGGCAGATCCACGGTTTGTGCTTCGGTCCCCGCCAGCAGTAATTTCATCGTTCGCGGGAGTGAGACGGTGCGCGCTTCCTGCGCAAAGTTTATGACTACAAAAACGTCGTGGCCGTCGCCAGTGCGCCGACTAACTTCGACGCCCTCCGGCACCGGACCGAATACCGGAGTGACTCCGCTCTGCTGTACCATCCATTGGGCAGCCGCTGCCATAAGCTTGTCATCGAGGACAGCGCCGATATAGGTAATGCGGCCCTTTCCGTAGGTGTGTGTGATGACAGCGGGCTGATCGTCGAGCCATCCGTTACTCTTGCCGTATTTCAGAAGCACTTCCGTATCGGGAGCGAGCGATTTCAATTGCTCGCCCCAAACGCTCGCCTTTCCGTCGCCCCATTGTCCCGATAGCGGGTAATCTTTATCTTTTTCCAAAGCGTAGTACTGCTCGACTCGCCCGCCGAGAGCGTCCACAAGGAAGCCGGGCTGGCGTTGCCTCAAAAGAGAATTGAATTGATCCTTCATCCCCGAGCGTGGGCCAAGCACCAGATGTCCGCCGTGGCGTACGTATTCAAGGAGATGTTTCGCCAAGTCCTCTGGAATTACATTCAGGCTCGGCGCGACGACTAACTTGTAATCGGAAAGCGGCGCATACGCACTTACGACATCTACGGACTGCGACAGCCGCCGCAGATTGCCGTAGTAACTCTCCAGGATTTTTACGTCGTCGTATAACTCCGTATGCTTCTGAAATTGAATTGCCCAGTGGCTGTCGTAGGAATAGAGCAGCGCCACTTGCGAGACGACAGTCGTGCCCTTGAATGCGTTCTGCACTTTGCCAAATTCATGTGCGGTCTGATTTACCTCGTCGTAGAACGGAACCGGCATTCCATCAGGACCCAAGAGCGTTCCGTGATATTGTTCCTGCCCATTGAGAGCGCTACGCCATTGCCAGTAGTTAACGTCATCGGCGCCATGAGCGATTGCCTGCCATGCCATGGCTCGCGCCTCCCCGCGATTTAGAAAATTATTGAGGGAGTGCCAATTGACCGCGCCGGGTTGCGTCTCCATCACCCAGAAGTTCTCCCGCTTAAAACCGCGGGTTAGATCGTGAGTCAGGCCATTGCGGTCGGGATCCACGTGACCGCTTCCAACGTAGTCATCCCACGAGGCGAACGTCAATGGCTTGGTAATGACGTAGTGATCGAAGCCGTCAAAGAAGCCCATAAAATTCCCCGTGATGAACTGCCGGAGCTCGGAGTGCTGCCGGATAACGTCAATTTGATTTTGCTGATATGCAGTCCATTCAAAAGTAACAAACCGTTTCCAGTCCAGCCGTAGTCCTGGATTGTGGCCGCCAATTGGAATGGGAATCTCGCTCCAGTTATCGTAGGTCTCGCTCCAATAAGCAGTCGTCCATTGCGTATTGAGATTATCGAGAGTTTTGTATTTTGCCTTTAACCACTCTTGAAACAGGCGCTTGCTTGCATCGTCATAAGACATCAAAGCGTAGCCGTATTCATTGTCAATTTGCCAGCCTACGACATTGGGATTGTGTCCGAAACGAACGGCCATTTTTTCGGCGATTTGCCGGCAGAAGACGCGATATCGGGGCGATGTAACCGATCCGTGCGCCCGGTTGCCATGAGTGACTCGGCGGCCGTTCTCCTCAACGCGCAAAACGTCAGGATATTTCTGGGTCAGCCAGGCTGGGGGCGTCGCGGTTGGTGTTCCCACGACCGAAACAATGTGATGCTTTGCCGCGAGGCTGATTGCGCGATCCAACCAATCGAAATCGTAATGCCCCTCGGAAGGCTCCATTTTGCTCCAGGCGAATTCTGCAATTCTGACCACCTTGATGTTGGCCGCTTCCATGAGCGCGAGATCTTTCTCCCAACGCGATTCCGGCCACTGCTCGGGATACCAGTCGGTGCCCATGAGAATCGCATCTTGCCCGGGAATCTGGGTGGGGATGGCAGTAGCCTGAGAGGAAACGTCATGTGGGTTTGCCTGGGCGCCGGCAAAGACTTGAGAAAGCAAGCAGACTACCAATAACCGATAAATCCGCAATAACACGAGGGGCCTCCTGGATAAGATCTTCTTGCAGAGTACGTCGAAATTACCGGCATCGGTGCAGCCGCCACGACGACACCGATATTTCCATCCATGCAATTGGAAGTTGTGTATGTCCTGAGCATCGGTTAAGTGCGGTCAAGCCCAACCCCTGCCAGAGCCAATAGAGCAAGCATTATCCGCTTAAGACCCACTTCGCGTCCATTGCAGTCGAACCATTCTTGCAATGTGTGCGCGCCTCCACCGCTTCCTCCTCCACCAATGGCGATGGCTTCTCGACCGAGGGATAGTGGAATGTTGGCGTCCGTAGAGGCTCGTTGCGTGGTCGCAACATTGCCAAGCTCGGCGTCCACGGCTCGAATCACATGAAGAATGCGGGCATTGGGATCCAAATCTCCCGCGGGGCGATCGCCAATGCCGACCACTTCAAAACTCAATCCGTAAGGCGGCTTTTGTTGCGAGCCGCGCTTCTCGACGATTTGACACTCTTCATCTACCGCTCTTGCGATACTGTCCCGCAAGGCCGCTTCGAGCTTCTCCATCTCGGATGCCGAAGAAGAGCGGATATCCACTCGCATGCTAGCAGATTCCGGAATGGAATTCACCGAAGTGCCGCCGCGAATAACGCCGATGTTAAACGTCGTCTTGGGAGAAGCAGGAACGCTGATCTGCGTAAATAAATGAATGGCGCGAGCCAGTACTGGGATGGGATTCGCGGTGCCGAAATCGCTCCATGAATGTCCGCCCGGCCCGCGCACGATTACTTCGAAGCGCCTGCTTCCTAAAGCTTCAGATACGATAGTGTCGCAACCGGCCCCGTCTATGATCAAGCTGTAGGCGATGGAGTCTTTGCGTGGCGAACCCGAGAAGATGTGGCGCATCCCACGAAGGTCGCCTTCTCCTTCCTCGCCGACGTTACCCACGAATAATATTGACGATTGGGTAGGAATACCGGTGGATTGCAGTGCGCCCGCGATCCCGAGTAGCGCAGTTACACCGGCGCCATTGTCGGACACGCCCGGTCCGTAGAGCAGACTGCCCTCCTTGCGGACGTTCAATGGTGTGCCAGCAGGGAATACGGTATCAATGTGCGCGCTGATGGTGATGCATTGCTCGCTGGATCCCGGACGCAGTCCAAGGACATTTCCAACTTCGTCGGTGTGCACGTCGTCGAGGCCAAGCTCCCGAAAACGATGGGTGAGCCATTCAGCGCGCGCGGATTCTCCGAAAGGAGGGGCAGGAATCTTCGCCAACTCGAACTGCCAGTCGCAGAGCTGCGATTCGTGAACGCGAAACCATTCACAAGCCGAGCGTACGTGCCGCAGTGACAAGAGACGGACGATTTCCACGCTAACTTCTGGCGCAACTTCCGGCAATTCGGAGTGGAGCTTGGCGGGCACAATCGTCATCCTGCGACGGGTATCAGTCGCGTCAATTTGATTAGACCAATTTGCAGCAACTCCGCTGACCTAGGCGCATCTAAACTTTAGACGAAGATTCGCCTTCTTGTTAGTCTATAACCTCATGAAATTATCCATCTGGCTCGGCTTGCTGGCGTGTACGGCACTGTTTCTTTCTATTTATGTCTTCGGACAGGAAGGGCCACTGAATTCCGCCCAACCTGGCAATATCACCCCAGAACAGATCATTCAGCGCTTCGCCGCCAAGGAAAAAGAATTCAAAGAGGCTCGCGAGCAGTACACATACCGGCAATCCGTCACCGTGCAAACGCTGGATGGGGACACGGTCACCGGAGAGTACAAAGAAGTCTTCGATGTGGCCTACGACGACAAAGGCCACCACCTGGAAAATGTTGTGTTCGCACCGCAGTCAACGCTTGATAACGGCGGAATATCAATGTCGCCGGAAGATCTGGACGACATTCGACATCGCCTGCCGTTTGTGCTGACCTCGGATGAGGTCGGGGAATATGACATTCTCTACGTCGGGCAACAACAGGAGGACGAGCTGCACTGTTATGTCTTCGATATGGCGCCAAAAAAGATCGAAGGCAAGAAACGATATTTTCAAGGCCGCATTTGGGTGGATGACCACGATTTCCAGATTGTGAAGACCTTCGGGAAAACGGTGCCCGATTTTCATAAGAAAAATAATGAGAATTTGTTTCCGAAATTCACCACTTGGCGGCAATTGGTGGATGACAAGTACTGGTTCCCCACGTACACCAAGGCGGATGACATGCTCCATTTCAAGCTGAACGATGTCCACATCCGCGAAATCATTAAGTACGAGGACTACAAGAGATTCGGCGCTAACACGCGAATTACATACGAAGGGAAGGAAATCCCGAAGCCGTCCCCCGACCAAAAGCCAGCGGGCCAGCCGCAGAAATAGTTGAATGGAGTATGGGCCCTAGCCCTAATATTCTAATAGAACAAATACTTCCGCCATTTATCATCGGATCGCCCGATTAATCGCATGATGTGGCGGCTGGTGTGCAGATTGAATGCGCGGGGTTCCCTCATCAGCTTCATCCCGGCTTCCATGGGAAAGTGGTTGCCCTTGCGGCGATTGCAGGGATGACAGCAGGCCACAAGATTTTCCCAGGTAGATGCCCCGCCTCTCGAGCGGGGAATGACGTGATCCAAAGTGAGTTCGCCCGACGGAAGAAGTTCGCAGCAATACTGACAAGTATTGCGATCCCGCAGCAGGATATTCTTGCGCGACAGCGCCCGCGTCTGGTGGGGAATGCGCCGATATTCCAGAAGCCGGATGACGGACGGAACACGAATTGCCAGTCGAGCCGCATGCAGAAAGTGTCCGTTTTCCTCTTCAGTCATCGCCACGCCCTTCAGCACAAGCACAATGGCGCGGCGCGCGGCGCATACGTTGATTGGTTCGTAAGACGTATTCAGGACGAGCACCGGCGCGTGCAGCGCGTGGCCGTTCCCTTCCGCCGGAGGTTCCACGATTACTGCCGGAATAATTGAAGTCCGGGTAGCTGCCGCCGCCGAATTGTTCCACTTTGCTGACATGCCATCTGCTCGATGATTTCTCGTTTGCCGTTTTTTCGCTCGTTTTCGTGTTTACCCTGTCATTGCTACCGGAACTCCCTGCACGAGTTCGGCTGTTTGTACGCTCTTCTTCAGAGTTCGTGCGACTGTTGCGACCCAAACTTTGGTGGCGCCAGCACGCCGCAAAACGCGGGCGCATTCAGACGCCGTGGTTCCGGTGGTAAAAACATCGTCCACCAACAGAACTTCGCAACCCTGCAACTTGTCAGGTTCAGTAACAGCAAATGCGCCGCGAAGGTTCTGTTTCCGCTGATTCTGAGTGAGGCCAATCTGCGATTCCGTAACGCGCCGCCGTCTCAGCAAATGCGTGCTGAGTTCAAGTCGTTGTCCAACTGCATGTTTCAACGCAGCGCGCGCTATCAATTCGGCCTGATTGAATCCGCGTTCGCGGGACTTCGATGAATGCAAGGGGACTGGGACAAGCAGAAGCGGAGGGCCTTCGAACAGTGTCTGCTCCGTCATTTGATCCTGCATTCTCTTAATGGCCTGGGCAAGCTTCTCGCCCAGCACGGCCGCCGCGGGCAGCACCTTGTCATATTTCAACAGGTGAATGAGGTCGCGCAGTTGGGTGTCGTAGCTTCCGTATGCGGAAGCCGCCACATAGGGGGGAGCTTCGTTTCGGCACATCGCGCAAATGTCTTCGTCGGAACCTGACATTGATTGCGCATGCGACAGCCGCTCACCACAAATGTCGCAGAGTTTTCCTTCGAGCGGCTTCAGAGCGGAAATACACTCGTCACAAACGGGCAATCGGGAGATGTTAGTCAGGAAGGCATTGCAGAGACGGCACTCGGAGGGGAAAATTGTGGCGAACAGACTTTCAGCGATGCCGCGAAGCCAGGATGCAGGTAGCCTCTCCCGCGCCGCACTTTCGGTCGCGACAGCTCGCGTTAGGTCCCCGGTACTGCTGAAGACGAACCTCCCTCGTCCGGGAAC
>PNAR01000217.1 GCA_003169715.1 Acidobacteriaceae bacterium
GTCCGCTGCTTCCCCCATCACGGATTCGGACGCTCGGTTTATTGTGCATTTTTCTTCTATGGAGTCCCCTGGACATTATTCTTTTGCATCTTCAATCCTTAGAGATCCTCGCAATAGTTCTTATCGTGTTGCTTGGAACTATTCTGATCGAGAATCGCCACCAACCCCCTGAGCCGGGCTGTATCGCTGAAGCGTTAAATTGAAAAATAATTGTGGTCGGCGTCCGCTTATAATCCCTAATCCTCCCAATGCTTTCCAGGCGAACTCGAACAAGGCTGGCCGTGTACTTCGCGGGCCTGATTGTTTTGAATGTTTTCGTCTTCTGGCAGGGCTGGGTACGGAGCCGCCTCGGCCAATCGGACTTTACAAGTTTTTATGTGGCAGGCCAAATTTTGCGTCAGGGACGTGGTGCTGACCTGTACGATGATGAACTTCAAAGGGAAGTGCAGCATTCCTTTTCGCCCAGCGGCCTTAATAAACCCGACTCGCTCATTCCATATATTCATCCACCATTTGAGGCGTTGGCATTTCTACCGCTCGCTCGATTTTCCTACCTCCACGCGTATTTGATATGGCTATTCGTAAATATGGCCCTCGTGGCCGCGATGCCCTTTGTGTTGCGTCCCCATTTTCCTATCTTGGGTAAGGAACCTCTTGCTCTTTGGTTGCTGGCCTGCTTTTCTTTCTTCCCGATCTTTGTCGCCGCAGTGGAAGGGCAGGATTCGATTTGGTTATTGTTCTGTTACAGCATGGCATATGCAACTTTCAGTGCTGATACCGAGCTTCGCAGCGGTTGTTGGCTCGGGATTGGCCTCTTCAAGTTTCACCTGGTGCTACCGTTCGTTTTGGCCTTAGCGATCACGGGCCGGAAAAAGCTCGTGGCTGGCTTCCTAGCTGTAGCGGCTCTCTTGCTTGGGGTAGGGATATGGGTGGTGGGCACTAAAGGCTGGCTGGAATATCCAGCGTATGTTTGGGGCTATGAGAGCAACCAAAGCGCTATGTGGAAGGCCGCTCTGGGGAAGAGTGCAAATTTGCGAGGACTGATCTCGACCGTTCTGCCTGCAACTTCGCCCCACCTGAAAGCTGGAGTGCTTACGCTTTTTTCGGTGTTGCTTTTGGCGGGGCTGGTATTCGCGTGGAAGAAAACCCTACCACAGGAAAATAATCGGAAAGCGATGGCATTTTGCATTGGTCTCATCGTCACCGTGTTGCTCAGCTACCATCTTTACCCGCATGATTTGAGTGTGGTTTTCCTAGCAATTCTTCTCGCGATCGAAGGAACGATCTCCATTTCCACCATCCGCGCGTGGGCGCGAAGGACAATTTTCGGATGTGTCGCAATCTTGTCTTGCACTCCGGTTTATCTCTTGCTGATCAGACGATATAAGCACTCGGAGATTATTGCTGGAGTGTCGGTGATTCTCATCGTTACTCTCTGGTGTGAAATTATCTGGCCTGGGATTGGCAAAAAAAGTTTGGCATTGCCAGATGAGAATGCGTTTGGCGTTGACGGAAATCTTGAAGAATCAAAGCGAAAGCCTAAGGCATCGGCTGAGGGACTCTATGCTTCTGAAACAAATCCCCGTAATTTATCGTCAGGATCGAGAGCGCAGCAAGTACCAGCCCTGCGGCTATATCTACAACGTAGTGCCATTCCAACAAGATGATGGCAATAACTAAGAGCGCATCGTAGGTGAGAAGCAGGGCCAATATCCGCTTCCGGCGCCTTAGGAACCACGTCACCACCAGCGGCCAAACGATATGCATGCAAGGGAAGGCGATGAAGTAGTCCGCCGAGATGCGATCAAGGGGTTGGTGTTCCCAGCGAGCCCGTGCGTATTCGATAGACTTTCGCTGTAACGAATAGGTTTTCAGGTCGCACGGAAAATCTTTGAAATGGGTTGGACAAAGGTAATACGGCCCTTGGCTAGTCCAGAGGTAAAACAGTATCAAGGCCACATAGCTGGGAATGATCGCGGTACCGACAAACTTCAGGCCCTCTCTCATTCCGTCGCAGACCGATACTAAGATGAGACCCGCTCCCCATATGGAAAACATTCCGAAGTAGACAACTTCTAAAAAGCGAAAAAAACCAATAGGAAAAACTTTTAATGCCCAGTGGCAGATGCGGGGTACGGAGACTCCGTGGAGCAGCCACGTATCCGCGGCATTGAACGTTAGATCGCTTGCCGCAAAGAAACGCGCAGACACAATAACGTCGTTATATGCGTATATCAGCATCAAAGCGACAAACAAGTACAACGCCGGCAGCAGCACAGAGAAGACTGTTCTTAGCCTGTCTTTTGGATTAATCCTTTGAAAAAAATCCAGTATTGCGACTGCGTCCACCGTCAAGATAATTGCAGTTTCCCAAGTCAGCGTCGAGCGCAGAATGAAAAAAAACACGAGCACTACTAGGATTCGAAGCTTTTCATTCTTGAAGCGCCGGAACACCGGGCTAATAGTTTTCTTCGGTTCAAAACCGACGATACAAAGCGTCACGGCCACGAAAATCGCCCGCGCTGCCAGCACTATCCAATACGCTGATCCCAATCTAATCCAGTCGAACTTGACCGGAAGATTCATTCGACGCAGGCATGGGATCAGTGCGACTAGGAGAAGAGCAGTGACCCAGTAATGCAGGTTGCTTATTTTCCTCATTCTCGCGCCGCTAGCCGCGCCCGCAGATTTTCATATACCAGGGCGATATCGAGACCGGAATGTGAGAATGCGTCATGCCCAATGTTTTATCATCCGGGATAAGTTGTAACATGCTTGGCGGCTTTGTTGACAAACCTTAAGGTCGGCTTACTAATCGCAATTTGCTTTGCGGTTAGCGCCCAGTTGTATGTACGCCGGGTGATGGTCCCACATCAGCGGGCTGAGGCTGCGCTACATGATTTTCCGCGCGGGAACCTTTCGGATCTCTATCCCCGTTGGATTGGCGCTCGAGAATTATTGCTCCATCACCGCGACCCATATGGCGTCGAGGTTACTCGCGAAATACAGGTCGGATATTATGGCCGAGCTTTAGATCCTTCTCGTCCGAGCGATCCTCACGACCAACAGGCATTTGCATATCCGGTTTACGTTGTCTTTTTTCTCGCCCCATTTGTGAATTTCCCGTTCCAGATAATTCAGGCGTTTTTCTATGGAATTCTTGTCCTCATTGTCGCCGTAAGTGACATCCTCTGGTTCCGGGTCTTGAATTGGCATCCGTCGCACCACGGCACGGCAGTTGTAATAGTCCTTACCATCGGAAGCCTACAAGTAATAAAGGCCGTGGAGCTTCAACAACTTACTCTGGTTGTAGCCGCGCTGCTTGCAGTTGTGATTTTGCTGGCGGTGCGCTCAAGATTTACTGGGGCCGGAATACTCCTCGCATGCGCCACAGTGAAACCGCAACTTGCATTTCCAATTGCAGCGTGGCTGATTTTTTGGTCGCTAAGCGATTGGCGCCGCCGAAGGACACTGTTCCTGGCGTTCCTCGTCACCTTCGGTATTCTCTTAGGTAGTGCTGAATGGATATTGCCCGGGTGGATACCAGAATTCTGGCGAGGAGTTTTCGCATATTTGCAATACACGCATGCGACCTCACTGTTCGACGATCTAACCCATTCGGACTTGGGACTGTTATTGACGGCCCCGGTTTTATTGTTTACCTGCTGGACATGTTGGACCGTGCGTCATGAGCCCGAACGATCTCCTCATTTCGTTTTTGCTTGTGCGCTGGTTCTTGCGACAACTCTAGTTCTGATTCCCACGGATTCAACTTATAACCAGGTTCTTTTGTTGCCCGGAATTCTTCTACTGGCCGGGAGCCAAAGCATTTTATCGAGCAAGAATCTAAGCACCAGAATTCTTTTTATAATTGCTGCTATTACCATCTTCTGGCCGTGGATAGCCGCGCTCGGTCTGACTGTCGCCTCGTTCATTTTGCCTGCATCCCGCGTTCAGCAAGCTTGGGCGATCCCTTTCTATACAAGTATTGCTATTCCTCTGGCAGTGCTCGCGTTGCTTTTCCAGTATGCATTTCAAATTTTGCGTTCCGGAGAGCAGACGAAGTTTGCGTCTGAACGATCTTAAATTGTGTGCTTTTTCGGGACGGATTCGCAAAAAAACAACGTATTTCGCATATTTGAGCTTGCGGAGCTACACTCGTCCGGGACGGGTCTCGCTACATGCTAGTAATATCAATAGCTTGCGACGATCTTCCCTTTGAACGCCTGACACTAAAGGCTTCAAAAAGTTCCGAAAAACGCATCGAGACATGTCTCGATGCGTTTTTCGGTGCTGAATACCGGCCCAAGCCTTTGAGTCGCTTGTGATTAGCCGCGCCGAAGGTCAATTTCGTTGATTTTCGCGGCGAAAGGCTGAAAAGCCACGGGTTCGGACCGGTTCTTAATCCTCGCGATCCGGCCCGCAGAGGAATTCGGCTCCGCGTTCCGGGTCCCCTTTTCTGGTACCCTAGGAAGCGTTTCAAACCTTCCATGAGCTTAACGGGCATTGTCAATCCGGGAGCCAAAGCAGGTTCGGGTGTCTTTCCCACGCTGGTATTTGTGCAGGGTAACGAGCAACGCACAATTAATCTTGATCACAGTCCGTTTACAGTGGGCCGCAAGGTTGATAAAGATTTGGTCATTGCCGATCCGCGGGTTTCCCGCGAGCATGCGCTCATCGTTTCTGAGAATGGCGAGTTCTGCGTCGTTGATCAGGCCAGCAAGCATGGAACGTTCGTCAATGGAGAACGCATAGACCGCAAAACTCTGGAGAGAAACGACCGTCTCGAATTCGGCGTTCGCGAAACCGTTTATGTGGTTTTTAATCCTCAGCACGAAACCTCCAACACAGCCCGCGATTTTCTCAGCCAGATTTCCGGCATCCACATTTCAGATGAGACCACCGATCTGGAAAAGCTGACTCTGTTTCTCGAAGCCGCCCGCAAGTTAAACACGGTCGGCGTGCTTGACGAAATTCTGATGACGCTCCTCGATGTCACCCTGAAATTGACTCGCGGCGAGCGCGCCTACGTCTTCATGAAAGGCGCCGACGGAAATCTTCGCCTGGCCGCGGGGCGCAATGCCAAAGGTGAGCCGTTGCTCGATGACAAGACAATTTCGCACTCGATTCTCGACGACGCTCTGAAATCAAATTCCGAATTCGTGCTCACAGATACAAGCCGATCGCTTGATCTTTCCGGAAGGCAAAGCATTGTCGCCTACGATCTTCGAACAGTGATTTGCGTGCCGCTGCGCAAGCCGCAGGTCCAGACCACGCGCGAGGCGCTGGAATCGCCCTCGATGTCCGCCGAAGTGATGGGCGCGCTGTATGTGGATTCCCGTTTCGCCTCCCGCGATATCTCCACGGTGAGCAACAATATTCTGCACGCGATCGCTACAGAAGCCGCTTCGATGATCGAGAACGCGCGCCTCGTGCAGGCGGAAGAAACGTCGCGCCGCTACCAGCAGGAGCTCTCGATTGCCGCATCCATCCAGCAGCGATTGATGGCCGTCACCATTCCCGAGGTGCCATTCGCTCGCATGGGTGGCAGAAATCTTTCCTGCAAAGAAATCGGAGGCGATTTTTTCGATGCGGTGAATACCGACGATGGACTGACGGTCGTTCTCGCCGACGTGAGCGGCAAGGGAGTTTCGGCTGCGCTCCTGGCCTCCACTCTTCAGGGCATGATCTATTCTCAACTGGTCGCGCACATGCCTCTGACGGAGATCGTGGCGGCGGTGAATCGTTTTTTCACGCATAAGCATATCGGTGAAAAATACGCGACCGTGATCATCGCCCGCATTCGACGCGATGGAGAATTGGAATACGTAAACTGCGGGCATGTTCCTCCGCTGCTGGTCTGCAACAATGAAATCATTCGTCCGGGACACGGAAATCTGCCGGTAGGATTGTTAGCCGAGGCCGTCTACGAGAGCGACCGCTGCAATCTGCATCCAGGCGACCGGTTAGTGATGGTGACGGATGGTGTGACCGAAGCAGAAAATGCCCGCGGCGATTTTTTCGATAACGAACGCCTGGAGCAAGCTGCCAAGAAGGGAACTCTCGACGATATCTTTTCCGCGGTCGCGGACTTTTGCGGCGGAACCCCCCTGAACGACGACTGCACGGTGGTCGAACTCATCTACACTGGATAAAGAGTCGCGGAGGACAGCCGCGATTGCTGTCCGGTCTAGCACAGGTCGAGAGATGCGCGCTATACCGAGGCATAAAATGATCAGAATGATCTTCCTGGCCGTATCCGTGATTTCGGTGATTTCCGCTGCCCTAGTATGGGGTCAAATCACGCAAGACAGCACGGACCGCAAAGCCGACTCTGAGATCAGGCGGCTAAATGCTCAGGAAGTTGATGCTCTTTTGCACAATGATACTAAGGCGCTCGCTATCCTATGGTCCGACGATATGGTGGTTACGAATCCGCTCAATAAACTTGTAACCAAGCAGCAGGTTTTGGGAATGGTTGAGTCTGGCGTGTTGGCGTTCACCTCATACGACCGCCAAATTGAGTACATACACGTGTATGGAAACGCAGCTATCGTCGCTGGAAGCGAGACAGTGGTGTGGGCAGGGAAATTCCCTCTTGCCGGAAAAACCTCTCACTTGCGTTTCACGGGTGTATGGACGAAACAAGCTGGCCGTTGGCAACAAGTAGCGCGTCATGCAAACATAATTCCCGAGTAGTTTACGTCGCCTTGCCGCAGCATCGGCAGCTGGCCGAATTTGGCTAATTATCCTTTTTCAACAACAACAGAAAAGTTTGTTCCTTCCCACTTCTGAGGCTCGGGCCAGAAGAAGGTAAATACTATCTCAGCGCCAGCGGTCAGTTTGCTGCTGGGCAAATCAGCGGCGTACATTCCCAGCCCTGTATCACGTGTGTCAGTATCGTGAACCGTCTTCCATCCATCAAAACTCCAATGCACGCGGGCGGGTGACAATAATGCCAGGCGCAAGATTTTTCTTTGCGGCATGCTTCGAGTCTTATTGTTGAATCGCCATCCAAAGCAAGTTGATTTGGTTTGTTCGACGATATATCTCTTTACGGGCTGCGGAGGCTGGTCAAAAATCTTTCCGTCTCGAAGCGAACGACGCAGTTTGATGTATTCGGAATGAGCCCAAACCAAAGGACATGCCGATCCCGAAGGCTTGCCAAAAAACAACTCGCGCTCAGGTATGTCCGGCGCATCCCATAGCTGCTCCGGAAGCAAGCGCGTGCCCTGAGTTGAATATTCCATCGCCTTCAATAGGTCTTCCGCTGTTTGCTTGTGTCCGGCGGCGAGTTCGTAATGCGCGCGCTCGCCCGCTAGCAAGGGCCACGCTCGTCCAATGCCAGTGCCATCGAAAGGCGTGCCGTCTTCATGTTCGCCGTAGCCATCTCCGTTGTAGCGGTACCAGCACGGCCCTTGGGGAAGCTGCACTTTTAATACGGCATCTATAACTTTGACAGTGTTCAGAATGCGTGGATCATCGGCGGCGCGAAGCCCAAAACGCACAAGAGCCAATGCGTCGGGGCTGATTAGGTCCTCTGCTGGCTCATTGCTCTGCCCCGGCGGCTTGTTCTTGATGGGCACAAATCCCTCGAGCGGGGATGCAGCGCCATCACTATCCGGGGGAGCTATGCGGACGTAGTATCCTTCCACTCCGATTTGTTTCGCGAGAGAAGTATTCGTGCTGTAAATCCATCGCTCGATATTGTCATTCCAGTTGTCGGCGGTTTCGCGCAGGTATATCGCGATCTCTTTCTTCCCGACCGCGTCCGCTAAATCCGCGGCGGCCAGCAACGCCGCAATCTCAACGGCCAATGTAAATGGCGAGTAACCCGAATCTTCCTCCCAGCGATCCTGTTGTGTGACCGGACCGTTTCGTATCAGGAACGAGGCAGCGCGACGCGTAACTTCCCACCAGCGATTTAGATCGCCCAAAAGCTGCGAAGCTTCGCGGCGCAAGAGGTCAATTAGCAGAATGGGAAACGCTGTCTCATCCATCTGTTGACCGGTCCAATACGCGCGTCCGTCAAGCCACATATTCTGCGCCCAGTGTCCATCCGCTTCCTGCGTGGATTCGAGATAGCGGAGCACGCGTATTGCATCTGCCGCCGCGCCCGCAGCCAGCAATCCGCAGGCAGATTCAACCAGATCGCGCGGCCATACGAGGTGATAACCGCCGAGGTCCTCGTCTCCCTTACTAAATCCCCAGGGAATAGAGAGGCTGGCAATGATGCCTCCCAGGAAATCTTTTGATTCGTGAACGCGCAGCATGGCCGCGCTGGCGCGATATAAGTCCCGTTCACGCTGCGGCTCATCAAGTTTTAGAAGAGTGTCTTGCCACGCAGCCCAATGCCGCGAATAGTTTCCGCGAAGCTCGGAGTATGGTTCTAGCAGGGTCGCGCGAACTTGCTGTCCCGCTTCTGCCCAGATTCCACCGAAGCCGACGGCGATCAGGAATTCGCCGCCGCAGGCCTTCAGATCAATCTCGCCAGTAAGCGCGATGTTCCCGTTCTCAGCGCGAGTATAGTCCCAGGTCATTTCATAGTTGCTGGAAATATCCTGCCATCCATCCGAAGATCCGACGAAGCCCACCGACATTTTTCGCCAAGGCGTCGAACATCCAAATGCCAGCGAAGATCCATCGCGTTCCGCGAAGAGCATCGGGTCGCCTTTGTAATCACCGACCCATCCGGTGTTGTGATCGCCGCAATTGCCCAGATGCGGAGAAAGCAAAGCGTAGAGATGATAATCCGCGAGGGTTCCTTTCAGCGGGACGAAGCGAACTTTCTGCAACACTACGTCGCGATATGGGTCAGTGAGAACTTCCTTTTCGATTTGATACCTGCCCTGCATATCAGTGTTGGTGAGTTCATAGAGCGGCGCTCCCGGTTCGCCGACGCGATTAAGAAACTTGCAATGACGTTTCTCTTCAGAAAAGAAATCTTTGCCATTGGTGACGATGAGGCCCAAATCGCGTGTGCATGCCTGGTCAACGCGAGGGTAATAAATTTCGTTGAGGATGCCATGACTCAGGGTGAACCATACGCGGCTATGCTGGTTCAACGCCGTGCCGACTCCGCTTTTGGCGCTGGAAGTCCAGCGTGGCGGAATGCCAGGCCAGCCCGGTGCGAATCGTTCGGGATTGTTCATTCGAACTCCGAATCGAGTTGTTTGACTCGTTTGCTTGTGATTGGACGTGAAGAACGCGGGATGTCGAATACTTCGAGTCCGTTTACTTTGCGAGTGGGAGTGGGATCCCGTGATTCATATTCCTCCAAGTCCAGCTTGCCCGTATAGACCGCCATTCCAACGACCGCGTCCACGCCCATGGCATGTAGCGTTTCTACTTCCTCGTTAGTTGAGATCCCGCCAGCCACGATCAGTTGTTTGGATGTCGCCGCCCGCAATGGGCGCACAGCTTCCATTGGGATGCCTTGCATCATGCCTTCGGTTTCGATGTGAGTGTACAGAAAAGCGTCGCAATATGAATCGAGCGACGTGATCATCTCCAAGGGAGTGATTGAAGTCAGTTCGCGCCAGCCTCGAATCGCAACTTTTCCGCCCTTTGAATCAATGGCGAATACCAGCCGATCGCTTCCCAAGGCCTTTGAAATCTCTCCGGCAAATTCAATGTCCACTTTTCCTTGACGGATCAAAGTTGACCCTAGTATCACGCGGCGCGCTCCCATTCCGAGGGTTTGCCGGGCGGTTTCGATGGAACGAATCCCGCCCCCAACCTGGCAAGGCAGGCGATCCAGAAATTGTTGCAAGAGAGCGTGATTCGTGCCGGTCCCAATCGCCGCGTCGAGGTCAATCAATTGGACCAGAGGAAACTTGGAAAAGCGCTGAATCCATTCTTCAAAATTGTCGAATTCGAGCGCCTTCTTCTTCCCTTGAACCAGTTGAACAATTTTGCCGTCCATTAAATCAATCGAGGGAATCAGCACGCGCACCTCATCGGAATGCCCGCGGCTTGCAGTTGCTGTTTCAGTTCGGCGATGGATCTCAGGCCGAAGTGGAAGATCGAAGCCGCTAATGCGGCATCCGCATGCCCTTCTTTGAAAACCTCGGTAAAGTGCTGCGCGTTGCCCGCGCCGCCGGATGCGATGACCGGAATTCTTACTGAGTCGGCCACGGCTTTTGTTAGCTCGCAATCGAACCCTTGTTCCGTTCCGTCTCTGTCCATGGATGTGAGCAATATTTCTCCCGCACCGCGATCCTCGGCTTGCCTCGCCCAGGTTATTGCATTCTGGCCAGTTTGCCTGCGGCCGCCTTGTACCCAGGCCTCGAATCCGCCGGTCTTTTCATCACGCTTGGCGTCAATCGCCACAATCGCCGCCTGCGAGCCGAACCGATTGGCGATTTCGGTAATTAAATCTGGAGTGGCAATAGCTGCGGAATTCATACTGATCTTGTCTGCCCCCGCATCGAAAATTGCTCCAGCATCCTCCAATGTTCGAACGCCTCCGCCAACTGTAAATGGAATAAAAAGTTGACGCGCCGTCCGGCGCACAGTCTCCAACAGAGTGTTTCTATTTTCATGGGTTGCAGAAATATCGAGCAATACAATTTCATCCGCGCCCGCTTCGCTGTGAGCAGCGGCCAGTTCCGCGGGATCACCGGCATCTTTAAGATTCAGGAATCGTATGCCTTTCACGACGCGTCCGGCGTCAACATCAAGGCAGGCGATGATGCGTTTAGTCAACATTCTGTTCCGTTAAGACTTCTGGATCGCAGCTTCCCGCCGTCACGCGCAAAGAGCAAAAGTTCTCCAGCAACCTCAGCCCGATAGCCCCCGATTTTTCGGGATGGAACTGTACTCCGAACATTCGATCTTGTTCCACGACGGCGGAAAATCTTCCGCCATATTCAGACTCGGCAACTGTGTTGGCGAGTAAAGGAACTCGATAGGAATGGGTGAAATAGACGTAGGAACCGGACGGAATTCCACGCAACAAACGGGAAGGTCCATCGCGAAATTCCAACTGGTTCCATCCCACATGCGGCGACTTCACCGAAGCAGGGAAGCGGACGCACTCTCCCGGCCAGATTCCAAGGCCCGGTACTTCGGGAGCCTCTTCACTCGATTCCATCATCCATTGCAGGCCCACGCAGATTCCCAGAAATGGCACGCCGCGCCGAATGGTGTTGGCGATTGCGTCGCGTAATCCGGAATCCGCAAGATGAGCGGTTGCCGAAAAATGCCCAACTCCCGGAAGTACGATTTTTTCCGCGAGCGAGACAACCTCAGGATCGGAAGTAACCACTGAATCGGCGCCGACTTGATCGAGCGCTTTCTTGACCGAAGTAAGATTCCCAGCGCGATAATCTACGATAGCGATCATCAGAGGAGTCCTTTGGTGCTGGGCAACAAGCGCGCCATCTGGCGGTCCCGCCAACAGGCGGCTCGCAAGGCGCGCGCGAATGCTTTGAAAATGGCCTCGATCTTATGATGATTGGAGCGACCATAAAGAATGCGCGCGTGAACATTGGCGTGAGCGCCCCGCGCGAATCCCTCGAAAAAATCAAACAATAATTCGGATTGCAAGTCTCCTACCAGCCGAGTTTTCACTTTGGTATCTATTACCGCTGCGGTGCGCCCTGAAAAATCAACTGCCGCCAGCGCCAGTGTTTCATCCATCGGCATTACGAAATACCCTGCTCGCAAAATTCCGCGCTTGCCGCCTAATGCTTCGGCGAAAGCCTGCCCCAGCGCAATGCCGACATCTTCGACTGTGTGATGCTGATCCACGTCCAAGTCGCCTTTCGCTTTAAGCTCTAAGTCGAACGCGCCGTGATGCGCGAATAGTTCCAGCATGTGATCGAAGAAACGGATGCCGGTTGAAATTTTGTAACGGCCTTTTCCGTCAATGTTCAAAGAGAGTGCAATATCCGTTTCCCTGGTCGTCCGTTTGAGACTGGCTTTTCTCATCCGCGCACCTTCTGCCGGATGCCGATTTGCTCAAGAGCTTCCCGCAACGCGGCGAGCATCTGGTCGGTTTGCAGCTTCGAACCTAGCGTGATGCGAACGCATCCTGCGCAACCGTGATCGCTCGAACGGTCTCTCACTAAAATTCTTCTTTCTCGCATCGCCGAAATAAATGCGATAGCTTGTGATCCGAAATATATCAGGACAAAGTTTGCCCGGCTCGGCCAATAACGAATGCCCCACTCTTGCAGTTCGCGTTCCAACCGTTCACGCCCTGCGAGAACTTCGTCAACGTACTGCTGAACATATGCCTGGTCGGCCAAGGCCTCAGGAAGGCATGCCAGCGCGACCGAGTTGACGTTATACGGCGAACTCACCGGACGCACGAAATGCATTTGGTCGGGATGTCCAGCGAGTACGCCGATTCGCAGTCCCGCCAAACCATAAGCCTTGGAAAATGTTCGCGACACGAATAGATTGGCGAATTTACGAAACTCCGGTAGTAGCGTCTCGCCGCAGAATTCAAAATATGCCTCGTCAACTAACAGCGCAGCCTGGGGAGCAACCGCTGCGATCTTCAGTAGATCGTCAGTAGATGCCAATGTGCCCGTTGGATTGTTCGGATTGGCAACTGCGATCAACCGCGTTCTCTCATTGATCCGAGCGAGAACGCCGTCCAATGGAAACCGGAACCCCTCGCCCGCAGGTACGGCGATAACTTTCGCGCCAGTTGCGGCCGCATAAATCTCGTACATGGAGAACGTCGGAACAACGATGATGGCTTCGTCACCGGGTTCCAGATAAGTTTCGCAGACCAAATGGATGGCTTCGTCCGTGCCATTCGTAAGCAACAATTCTTCTGCACGAATTCTTAAATGCGAAGCGACGACGGCTTCGAGGGGTTCGCGCTCTGGATAACGTGCCAGTTGCTCGGCATCGAGCGTACGCAATCGCTGCATTACCCGCGGCGAACACCCCACGGTGTTCTCGTTGAAATCCAACCGCAAGCCCTGCCGGTTGCCCAATGGCGGGTGGTACGACTTTAGTACGCGCACCGCCTCTCGTGGTTTAAGCATGGCCGGTCCTCACCCAAATGGATTCTGCATGAGCTGCGAGACCTTCAGTTTCGGCGAGGCATTCGATCGTGGGGGCCAGTCGCTGCAACCCTTTGCGAGACAGTTCCTGCACCGTAATAATTTTCACAAAATCCAGCACCGATAACCCTCCGCGAAATCGCGCAACGCCCGCGGTAGGCAAAACATGATTTGGTCCTGACGCATAATCGCCCGCAGCTTGTGCGGAATAGTCGCCAACGAATATCGAACCTGCATTTTGGATAAATGGCAAATCTTTTCGCTCCACGGTGATGTGTTCAGGCGCGATGGCATTCGCCCAATCAAGCGCTTGTGCGCTAGATTCCGCCACAAAAACTATTCCATTCAGGCTTAACGATTTCCGAGCAATCGGATTGGAGCGCGCGAACCTCTTGGCATGCTCCGCCACTGCGTTTCCCAATGCGAGGGAAGTCGTAATAAATACTGCCAACGTTTCTGGATCATGTTCCGATTGCGCAACTAAATCCGCGGCAATGAACTGCGGCGTACCAGTATTGCTCAACACAACAATTTCGGTCGGGCCCGCAAGGAAATCAATGGCGCAATCAAATGAAACCAACTTCTTGGCGGCGGTGACGTAACTATTGCCCGGCCCCACGATCTTATCTACACGTGGGACACTTTCAGTTCCGTAAGCCAACGCGGCAACTGCTTGGGCTCCGCCAACTCGATAGAACTCGCGAACTCCCAGCATGGCGGCAGCGGCAAGCACCTCGGGGCGAGGTTTGGGAGAAACAATTCGAATAGTCTTGACGCCCGCCACCTGCGCCGGAATCACGGTCATGAGCACGGTTGAGACAAGCGGATATCGCCCTCCCGGCACATAACAACCAACCGACGATAGAGGACGAATCATCTGTCCGACAGAAACGCCGCCCGAACTGCGTTTCCATTCTTTGGGTTTTTGCAGCTCGCAAAACTTGCGGATGTTCTTGGCGGCATCGCGCAACGCGGAACGCAGCGGAAGCGGGGCTGCCTTCCACGCTTCCTGAATTTCCTCTTCTTCTACTCGTAACGCAGAATCTTTTTGCAGGCCATCCCAGCGTTCGGCGTAAGCGCGCAACGATTTGTCGCCACCGTGCCTGACGTCATCCACAATGCGCTTCACCGCCGGCTCAATTTCCGAGCATTGCGAACCGCGCCCCGCAAGCGTGCGAACGTGCTTTGCCGCGGCGCGACCCGACAGTATCCGCATTACATCACCACCTTATTTAGCGGATACTCGACGATCCCCTGCGCTTTAGCTTCTTTCAGCCGCGGGATCACTTCCC
>PNAR01000467.1 GCA_003169715.1 Acidobacteriaceae bacterium
ATGCAGGAGCCCTTTGGGCGGCCGCCGGCGTTTTAAGGCGTCCGTGAGGGCGGCCAGCACGAGACCCGCATGCAACGTCGGACCACAGGCCCAGCCGACGATGCGGCGGCTCCAACGGTCAAGGATCGCGGCGAGGTAAAGCCAGCCTTCCGCCGTTTGCAGGTAGGTGATGTCGGTCAGCCAGCACTGATTGGGTCCGGTCGGCGCCGGACGTTTGGCGATGAGGTTGGCGGCGACTGGCTGGGCGTGCCGGCTATCAGTGGTGCGGGGTCGCCGGCTGTGCTTTTTGCGACCGCGCAGACCCTGGTCCCGCATCAACCGGGCGCAGCGGCGTTTGCTCGTGCGCGTTCCACTCTCCTGCAGATCCACGAGGATCCGCGGCGCCCCATAGGTGCCCCGGCTAGCTCGGTGGGCCGCCGCGACCTTCGCCGCGATGGCCACGTCCTCGCGCTGCCGGGGGCTCGGCCGCTGCTGCAACCAGCGGTAATACCCGCTGGGCGATACCTTCAGCAGCTCACACAACATGCGGATCGGGTGCTCGCCCTTCATCGCCTTAACCTGGGCATACCTCTCTCGGGCGGTTCTGAGAGGATGCCCAGTGATTTTTTTAGGACTTCACGCTGTTCTAAGAGCTTGGCGTTCTCCGCGCGCAAACGGCGGATCTCTGCCTCCAGGGCTTCGAGGCTGCGCTCTGGCTTTCGTGCTTGATTGGATGTGTTCGCCACGCGCTCCAGGCCCGCCCAGCGATAGAGCAGCGCTGGACGAATGCCTAACTCGGCCGCAACCTTAGCAGCACTGCGGCCACTGGCGCGCCATAATTCCAATGCCTCCTGTTTGTATTGTTCAGTGTAGATGGCTCTTTCGCGAGCCGGCTTTCTTATCTGTGTTTTCATGTGGGCTTCCTCGGGTTTTGACCCTTCGCCCACTGTCCGTCAAATCAATGCAACCCCACTCAGTGCTTTGTGGCATTGCAACCAGCACTGCCTTGTAGCGTCCTTGGAAGAGGTGCCCGCTGAGCCGATGCCCCCGGTTGAAACGGATCGTGTAAGTGTTTTGCAACCATTTCATGCCTGCGACCAAGTTTGCCTGCGGCGTCTCAATCATCAGGTGATAGTGATTGCCCATCAACACATAGGCATGGATTTTCCAGCCAGTCTTGGCGCAGGCCTGCCCCAACAACTCAAGAAACAGATGACGATCAGCATCGCCGACAAAGATGTCTTCGCCCCGGTCGCCCCGATTCATGACGTGATAAATTGCCCCCTCCAATTCCACGCGCAGCTTCCTCGCCATGCTCGCCAGAATCCCCAATCGATCATCGTTATGTCAATAAGCAATGAGCGACCCCTTTTGCTCATTCTCTCATGATTTGCTGGACGCTTTTGCCCGCGAGATGACCCCCTCGATCATATCGATTGTCTCAATCAAGCCCTCACCAGGATCTTTCTCCGCCGTAAACACTGTTAGCGCGTCTCGATGATATTCCAAGGACTTGGTAAGTTGGGCAATCGCATCGCTATCCGCTAGCCGGTAATATATTTCACCCGCCGCTTTTTTTGCTAATGCCCAATCTTCGGGGTTCTTCTCTCTTGTAAAGACCTCGAGCGCATTTTCAAAGTGCAAAAGCGCTTCGTTGAGATCCCCTTTTCGCACTACTATGGCTCCCCCCAGCTGCAAGTTCAAGAACGCCCACCTCATTGGCTTGTCCTGTCGGGACACGACTGCAAGGAGATGCTCCATTACTGCGACTGCCTCGTCTACGTCTTGGCTGGAAGCAGACTCCCGTGTTTTCAAGAGCGCAGCCAATTTGATTCCAAAGTACCAATTATCATCAGAACTTAATCTGGCTCTCCCCGCCAAAGCGGTGCGGCAGATTTCGATACATTTTGGAATATCGTCTATCGCTTCCGCCCCGGTTAGCTTATCCCGCAACGCGACACTAGAATTTTTTGAGTTCACAAATCATTCTCCGGGCTCGAGGGAATTTGGATCTCTGGCGATGTCCTTCAGACGCTGGTTCAAGTTAGTTTCAGTCCTCCTGCGCGCGTTTTCTATCCAATCCTCTTTGATACCATCCAATTTCTTGCCTAAATCGCTTAGTGTTGTTTTGTCGTTTTGAGGCTTCGGATCATTCGGGCCTGGCTTATTCGACCCAAGCAGTCTTTCTAAGTCGGACTCTTCCTCCTCGGCTTTTTTCGCCTCCTGTTGGGCCTTAATATTCTCAAATGTCTCTTTTGCTACTTCATTTTGTACCTGTTGGTTAGCGACCTCCTCGGGCGTAGGTTCATGCAAATTCTCCTCGGCCTCTATCAAGTTTCGCTGCGCCTGTGGTTCCTCCTTATTAAGTATTTCTTCGTCGTCTGCAGCCTCCTGCATTCCCGTTGGATCATTCCGATTGACTGGATCGTTGTGGCAATAGCGATAGAGATTGTAGTCACCCGCGCCGAACTCCTTCGGATCGGGTTGGAGGAAACGGCCTAGCTCCGGCTGATACATTCGGTTGCGGAAATCGTAGATCCGCAGGTCGAGAAACCATTCCCGCCCCGTAAACAGAAACCGCGTGTGCAACGTGTCCAGCTTAGTCCCCGACGCAGTGTACAGATATGGAAACCCAAACGCATCATAGTCGTACTGCTCCTGCAAGCCACCGGCCGCATTGGTCAAAAGAATGCAACTTCCCCCGGCGTCGTAATGATGGTAATACCATTGCCCATCCACTTGACTCGCGGCGATTTCATCGATTCGGTTGCCGTGCACATAGATGCGGTCCGTCGTCGAAGCGTTCGGCCCTTCCTGGACAAGATTCCACCCATCAAAGTAAAAGTAAGTGGCCGGGTTATATCCCGGCGTGCTTGCCGTGGAGTTCCCTATCCATCGCTTCACGCATCGCCCCAGCGGATCATACCCAAACCACACGAAGTTCGATGTCCCCTGGTAATACATACTCCACATCGCGACCGGCTGGTTCAGCGCGTTGTAGCTCGCCGTGATGTAACCCTCCCCCATTGTTACCCCGTTCCCAGGCCAAACCCACCCAGAACCGAAGTTATCGTCGTAGAATATTCCGCTGCCCCAATGGAGCGGATTCCCGATGTCATAGGTGTTTGCCCAACTCAAATACTCATTCAGTCCATTGTCCCGCCGCACCATGTTCATCACCCCCCGGCTGGCCACCTGATTCGCTCCCATCCGGTTGCCCAGCTCATCATACTGGAAGCTGTCGCTTCGCATCGCTCCACTGGGCGTTCCCTCAGGCGTTAACGCCCGATAAACCGCTGTTTTCAACTGTCCTTCTTCGTCGTAACTGTAACGGTCGCCCCGTCCATCCTCCATCGGGTTCTGGCTCGTATTAGTCCCCCTTTTCCAGGCCGTGATCCGGTCCCGGTTGTCCCTAAAGTACTGCCGAAAGGCCAAAATCTGTTGATTCGCCTTCTGATGCGTGATCGAGCTGATCATCCCTCGCCCATCATACAGAAACGTGCTCTGCATTCCATTAAGATAAGTTTCCTGGCTCACTTTTCCATCCGCCAGATAAGTATAACTCACAAACGGCTGCTGCGAGCCGTTCTGCACGTTCTTGAGCTGCCCTCGCGCCGTGTACTCATGCCGGATAATCGTCCCATTTGGATATTGGATGCGGGATGTCTCTCCGCCCGGGTAGCGGAAGTAGGTGGTTTGCGCAGGGCCACCCGACGCAGTGACATTGTCCTTTTCCCACCATACCTGGCCTGCATCATCATACTGGTAATCGATCACCGAGAAACTGTTCGAAATTCTCGTCAGCCGGTTCGCATTGTCCCACTGGCGGACGATGCCCGGCGTCCCGTCGCTCCAAACGTGAGATAGCTCCCGGCCCCGCGCGTCGTATCCAGTAATCGTCTTGGTTTGGTTCTTCCGCGTCTTCCAAGTCTTGAGTTGTCCAAATTCGTACGTGGTTACTTCGGAGGTTCCATCGAGGGCGGAAAAAAGCGTTGTCGCTGGTCGCCCCATGCCGTCATACGAAAAGCTCGTCATCTGATCTTCCGTTCCACTGCCATCCTTGGATCGGTGCGTTGTCACCGTCGCTAACTTCTTCATCGGCCCCCAGTGCCAATACGTCAGATTGGTGACGTGGGCCCGTTCATCGATAAATTGACCGGGCTGTCCAAAAGCGTCATAGGCAGAGTCGGGCCACTGCTGCGTCTTGAGATCGGGGAATATTACCAGAATCTTGTCTCCGGCTGCATTGTACTGGGTTTGCGTAATGCGCGGAGTGCCTGTCGGGTACGGGTATTCGGTAGTTTGTGAGAGACGATTGCGATTGTCGTACCCATAAGTGGTAACGCGGCCCTTTGGATCGGTGTAACTGCTTTTTTGTCCATTTTCATCGTAGGAAAAGTAATGCGTTTCGAGATCCGAGCTTGGATACCAGTCGCCTAACAGCGCTGGAAAAGGGCGCTGAATATAGCCAGTTTGTTCCAGGGTGACGCGATTATTTACATCGAACCAGCGCGCGGTCATCCGGCGTTCGCCGGCCGCATTAAAACCCGGCTCGATCTGGACGCGCCATTCTTTGGAGGTCTGCGCGGAGGCGCCGTACCCAACTCCATCGACGACGCGATCGTAAATCCAGTCCCACTCGCGGGAGACGACAGTGCCGTTCCCGTCCCAGGCGGGGGCGTTCAGGTACTCCGTATACGACGTGCAGCGCCGGTAGGAATCGTAGGTATAGATGCGCAGGTGTCCCATTTCGTCCATAATCGACGTGCAATTGCCGTAATTGTCGTATGTATAAGTGACAAACGGATCGGAGCCGGAGTCGGTGGCGGGATAGGTCACCTTGGTCACTTGATGGCGCCCGTTGTATTCCATTTTCGCGCTGAAGGTCTTGCCTTGGGATCCAGCGCGGCCACTCAGGACCGTTGCCACCCAACCAGTCCATTCTGGGTGATCACTTGGACCATAGTAGGTATAGTCGGTGTAATCCAAGGGATAATCCACCGAGTTGTACTCTTGGGCAAGCCGATGGGTAGCGTCATATACATATGTCTCGATGGCGCCGCTCGGCAGGGTGTGACTGACGACCTCGTTCAAGGTCGGATTGTTGTTGTCATAAACAAAAGCTTCCCAGCTCGTATCAGGGTAGTCGATCCGCGTGACCTGGCGCCGTCCATCGCGCGTATAAGTCGTGAACTGATTGCGTTCGTCCTTTTTTTTGAAGAGCCAGTGATGCTGCTGATTATGAATACGAGTTAGGTCTTGGTTCGTGGAACCCCCCGGATTGATCCGATCGTAGGTGCAATTGCTTTGATCTATGTAATCGACTTCAGACGGATTGCCGCTGTTGTCATAACTGAATTGAGTCAGGTTGCCGCGGCCGTCCCAGACCTTCCCCGGCTCTGGCCCAGTCTGCTTTCGAAAGGGCAGGCCTTGTGGAGGAGGATCCGTGTGGGCGAAATCGGTCACCTTCGTCAAATAGTAGCCAGCCATGTTTGGGAGATCGGGATCATCGGAACTCCCAAAATTAAGCGTCCGCCAGCCGCCGATGCCGTTGTAGTCCTTGCGCAGTGCGGAATAACAGGGGGAGTCGAACTGGGCCACTACAACGCCTGTTTCAAGATTTTTCTCGGCCGCTATGGCTTCCGCAGCAAAATAGAACCAGGCGTTGTAACCTGCCGGATGAGGCAGAGAATTGTTCACCGCGCAAGCAGTGCCGCGGTAATTGTAACGAATTTTTGTCATTGCCCCGGAATAATGCGGGTCGTCAGCAGTCTTAAGCAACGGGTAATGAGACCCGCTGACGCACGGCTCAACCTCGTCCCCGTAACAAGTTCCATAGGTGTAGATCGCCGAGATGCCTGCTTCTGTGACGTAGTGCACCGCACTTAGAACATAAAACGCCCCAGCTACCTGGGAGAACGGCGTGTAGTCGTATGTGACGGATTGCGAGCCGGCGTCGCCTCCCGTATCGACCCTTGCGATGACGGATACCGGGACCTGACCAAGTGTCTCCCAGGTAAGGGTCAGCCACCGGTTGCCATCTTGTTCTACCCTGGTGAGATTGCCATTCGTGTCATAAGTTAGGCCAGTGCGAAGACCATGAGGATCAAACACCTCGGTGGCTCGATAGGACCACCACGCATAGCCCCCGTTCACATGCTGAGGTGAGTATCCGATAAAGTGGACGGCGCCACCATCGGCGCGATCAAGCCAGAATTCCGACCCATCCACAGCCATATCGACCAACTGGTCATGAACAATCGGGCCCGGGCTTGGCCAGTTTATCTCGCCCTGGGCGGCAAGATAAGGCGGACCGAAACGTGGATCATGGTATCCCGACCCTCCATTAGTGCGGGCAACCTTGAATTGGGTCGCATGGCCGTCCGGGAAAGTGATCGTAACGGACGTCGTCCAGATTCGCACTCCTCCAATTTCGCCGTCCGCGACATCTTCATCGTAAACGGCGCTCCATCTCCAGGAATGCGACCAATTAGAAGCACCAAAGTCCATCGGCAACTCGGCTGCGAGATTGGTATCGTCGTTGTGAACAGAATTCCAATAGCGTGTAAAATCAAGGCCATAGACTCCCAAGGCACCGGGCACGTGAAGATCGTTCACCACCCGTGTGGCGTTGCCGCTGTGCGCGTCATAACTGCCGCCGGTCTCAACTTGCGATTTTAACGCACCGGTATTGCCTTCTGGGTTCTCATCAGGCGTGGCCGCAGGCGCTTGCGCGTCTAATCGGCTTCCCCCCAGCGCCGCACAAGCGGCAAAGATCAAAGCCAGAACAAATCGACTTCTCATTTATCCGCCTCCCGTTAATGCTTCCTGCACTTCCACGTCCGCTAGTGAGGCCCTCACCACGGGCAGGATCGTTTTAACGCCCTCGCAATAGAAAATGATGTGACTCCGCGAAACCCCATCGTAGAGCTGGGCCGGTAGGATGCACTCGCCCGTTGGCGAAATGGTCAGGACTGCGTCGACCGCCCCGATGCTGATGCCGAATCCCGGCCTGACATATAGGCTTTTCCCAGCATTCGCGGGATCGAACTGTACTCGCAGCGTGACTAGCGTGCTTCCGGTAACGAGGGCTGGCGCGAGTAGATTGGTGAGCCGCGCCGGCACCTGTGGGGTTTCCGAATCTGGACGCCAAATTTCCAGGTCGGGTTTGGCGCTTTCCACCCCTGCTGGATCGGGAAGGCCGGGGATAAGGGGTTCAATGACCGGCGGCGGTGCTGGTGGAATCGAGGCTTCAGCTTGCGGCGCCGGAACAGACAATGATGGCGGCTCGTCCGATCCCTCTTGCGAATCCTGCGGCGTTAAAGCCTCCCAGTCCATCGGAGGCGGCGGTGGTAAAGTATCTGGATCGGGTGGCGGCGACGGATAGAAGTCCGGCACCGGGGGCGGGATCATCTGCTCTTGCGCCGGGGCGTTGGCCGCCCAGAGGCAAAGAAAGAGCGCAAACAGAAAACCTTTGAGGAGAGACAATTTTAACATACTGGGTTGATGGGGTTGGTAGTTAGCTTGTGGTCATGCTTCTGTGAAATGGTGCTGCTGCAGCTAAGTGAATGGACGAAGGCGCGTGCTATGGGCTTGCAGGATGCAGCCTCTGCCACGGATGAAGTGGCTGAGCGCCAAGATCAGTCCCAGGGGAATGGGGTTCACGGCTGGGAGTTAAACTAGAGGCGTGATGTGTTAGCAAGAACTATTTTCAAGTTTTCTAAAAATTCTTTTTCGCGGGCGTAAGACGCTGTTTGAGAAAGCTGACTTCGTACTCTCGCTACCATGGTGAGTCGCGCGAACACAATAGAAGCGACGCCGGGAACTTGCACGGAGAACTTCGATGGAGTGACCGCGCCGGCGCTGCCCGCTGGTTGGGTGGCGTCCAATCCAATCCCGGGCGATGGCGTCATGTGGGTGATAGGCCCATTCGCGTGATCACCACTTTCGGAACACGGTTACGGGCGGCGACAAATAGCGTGATCGCTGAGACGGTGGCGGCAGAGGCATCGCCGATTGCAGGAATGAGGTCGAGCACAGGATTGAGGCCAAAACGCTTGCTCGTCCCCGGCACTCGAAATAAATCGTCCATGAGCAAAGCGATGATGCGAGGCACAGCCTGTGCGCTTCCCTCCGCCTTCGATTCCTGCGGAAGCAACTCAAAATCGATTAGCTTCGGTTTGGGATTCGTGGTCATTACCGGGGTTGTAACGCGGTTTAGAAAAGCGTCGAGGCGGTGTTGATCGTCAAAGCCAGAATCGCGGTATTAAAATCGAACGAAAGCACGTCTCTTCGAAAAACACATCCCCGTGACTTTCCTTCCCGTTGCGCCGGAGCCCGAGGGAAGCTACCCGCCGAACGGTTAATTCATCTCTGACGCTTGAGATTTGATTTCCTGCTGAATCGGTACCATCAATTTCCGACAAATCGCCGAGATGAATGAGGTGGTTTCTCCTTCCTCTAGCGGGGCGTTGTACACATGTTTGAGCGAATATGGGATTGTCGGAGCGCTAATCAGGTAATTCAATTGTTGGAAGACGATAGAGATTTGCAGCGAATCCTGTACGGCGCTCATCGGGGCTTTTCTCAAATCCCCCCAATTGAACATTAGCTGAACATTCGTTATAAGCCCGTACTTGGACTTTAACGCCGTCAACACCGAAGCGATGTCTTTGGCATTTTTAAACACAGGGTGTACAAAGGGTATTGCGCCCTCGCCGTGTCTTCCTTGACCCTGTATTTGGACTGAGTGGTTGGAATAGAAATCATCGAAGTAAGACAGCTTGTCTCCAAGTCGGCGAAAAAGTGGCTCAATACTTTCGGAGAAAAGGCCTAGCTGCACGGCTTCGCTAAGCTCGACGGGGTCTTCTATATGCTGAAGCTGCTGCTTAAGAAGGCGTATTTCCTTGTCAATGTCATCAGGTTCCTCAATGCCCTCTCCTTTCGCGCCTCGCAGAATCGTTTCTAGCGACCGAATTACCTCATCACCGATTTGGCCGATCAAATACGAATGCATTCCGGCATCGGCCTCCTGAAGAGCAAAAAGATACTCATTTCGCTTTTCAACCCGCAAGACTGCGGGCGGAAGGTGATGTTGCATCAAAATAAGATTCATCAGCAATCGAGCCATCCGTCCGTTCCCGTCATCAAACGGATGGATAGCAGTAAAACGATGGTGAAATAACGAAGAGATTACAACAGGATGAAGCTCCGATGCTTCGTTTTGGTTGCGATACCAATTCATCAATTCGCCCATAAGCGCCGCCGTCTCCTCTGGCTTTGCGTAGTAATGAATGGCACCTGTGACCGTTCTTACGTGATTCGGCAGCGACTTGTACTCTCCCAAATGCACGACTTTCGTCGTAGGTGTTCCATCTAATGTCTCAGCAGGGGTTTCATAAGGTTCAACAAGCAAAATAGTGTGAAGCTCTCGAATAAGCGCTTCTGTTAATGGCTCTTTTTTTGAAAGTAAGTCCTTAAGGAAGCCAATCGACTCATTGTGTCCCCGTATGTCCAGATAATCTTTGAACGGTTTGCCTTTGGCTGTAAGCCCCTGTTCCAAGAAAAGTTCCGTCTCTCCTCGACTAACCTGATTCCCTTCAATCGCGTTGGAATTGTAGTTCCAATCGACCCTCAGTTTCTTTTCGACTAAAGCTTCCGTGGTTTGATCGAATGGTCGGCGTGAATCGATGTCTTCCTTAAGTTCATCAATTCTGTGCAATCTGCGTTGCAGAGGTGCTTCGAGCAAAAATGCGTCGGAAGGCTGTAATATCCCTTGGTATTCAAAATCATGCGCCCCGTTCCCCGAAACCGGCGTCAGCCTCGCAAGCTGCGCCGCGTTAAGGAAGAATACCATGTCAGTAAGCTGGGTCTCGGTATCACGGCGAGTGAAAACAAGGTCGACCGCTATTAAGTCATCGACTGAGGGACGTTGGCGAACTAACAACTGTCCGGTACCTTCATATTGCCCGCCATCTTTGGTGACAAATCGGGCAAAGACCTTTTTGTTCGTCAACTGATCGGGCTTAAAATGTGACGCAACCCATCGTGCTTCAGCGCCGCCCGCGATGAAGTCATCACTCGCTGTCCTGTGAGAACCATAGCCAGTCACGTATCCGTTTCCCGCTTCGAGTTGCGCCGCAGCAGCGTCCAGAGCAGATGCGCGAACCGCGTACAAGTGCCAAGGTTCCAAGCGGAAAACGCCCCATCCCTTGACCCATCCCGGATTTGCAGGGTCGGGCAACAAGGTGTCGGAGATGTTCGGTTCGCTCAATTCTTGCACGAATCAACTTGCCTCATGCAAGGTATGAAAGTCAAGACGCTGCCATAGCGTCGACAAAATTCGTTAGAATCCCTTACGGGTGAAATAAACCATTGGAAGAAGTTGTAAAACGGTCGCTCGTTTGGTTTGGGGGATAGGGAACCAAATGCTTTTTAGTAATTCTGTCTCCCCCCTTTGGGGGGTATTCACGACACCGCCCGCGTTCGGTGCCGCGTCGTAAGATGAGTGACGTTTCCGTAAAGCTGAAGCATCTTTAGGGGGTGTTCATACTTCTCCGTGACGACATACTCCTGCTGGCCGTTCGTGCGGCTGTGCTCCTTTACCGGAGTAGCCCG
>PNAR01000378.1 GCA_003169715.1 Acidobacteriaceae bacterium
CTTCACCAACAAACATCAGGACTGGCACGGATGGTTTGACGACAACGTGGAACTGGTTGATCCGAAAACGCAAGTGGACAAAATCAAAGAAGCGGTGGAAGTGGCAAAGAACGCCGACGTTGCGATCTTAGTTGTCGGCGAGAACGAAAGCTCAAATCGGGAAGCATGGTCAGAGCAGCATCGCGGCGACCGTGATTCGCTCGACCTGCTAGGAGCGCAAAATGATTTAGTCAAAGCGGTGGTCGAGACCGGAACTCCCGTTGTCGTGCTATTGATCAATGGACGGCCGCTCTCAATCAATTACATCGCAGAACATGTTCCTTCGATTCTCGAAGCCTGGTACGTCGGCCAGGAAGGCGGCACTGCGGTAGCCAACGTTCTATTCGGAGACGTGAATCCCGGCGGAAAGCTGCCGATTACGTTTCCACATTCCGTCGGCGATCTTCCGGACTTCTATAATCACAAGCCTTCCGCGAACCGCAGCTATGCGTTTAGCACTCGCGAGCCCCTGTTTCCCTTCGGCTACGGACTTAGCTACACCACTTTCAAGTTCGAGAATCTGCGCGTGGAACCGTCGCAAATTCAAACCGGGGGCACAGCGAAAGTTACCGTTGACGTGACCAACACCGGCTCGCGGGAGGGCGATGAAGTTCCGCAAATGTACATTCACCAGAAAATTGCGTCGGTAACGGTCCCGGTGAAGGAGTTGAGAGGATTTCAACGCGTCACGCTCAAGCCGGGAGAAAAGAGAACAGTCGAGTTCACGGTTACCCCGGACACGCTCTCCATGCTCAACACTGATATGCACAAAGTGGTCGAACCCGGCGCATTTGAAATTATGGTGGGGGCAGACTCTGTACATACCACGACGGCGATCCTGAACGTGGTTGGGCCAAATGGCGAAACTGGTATCGCGCCACCGCCTCCTGCGCCCGCCGGGTCTGAATCGGGGCTGGTCAGCAACTTTGACGATCTGAAAATCTCGGCCAATTACGGCGCGTGGATGGCTACGTCCGACGCAGAGGCAGGCGGCAAGTCCCACGCCTCGATGCAGGCCGTGGAAGGCGGAGCCGACGGTTCAAAGGGAGCATTGAAAGTGAGTGGCGAGATTGTTCCCGGCGCATCTTTTAGCTGGGCGGGTGTCTTTTTTCATCCCGGATCCTCACCCGAGGACTCGGCCAATCTTTCCGGCAAGAAGGCGCTTTCGTTTTGGGCGAAAGGAGATGGCAAACACTATGCCGTAGCTGTCCAGACAGAATCCAACGCAGGGCAGATGCCGGCAATCCAGCCCTTTGAAGCAGGCCCCGAGTGGAGGCAATTCTCATTTCCGTTTTCGCAATTCCACACCGACGGGCATGACTTACTCGGAATCGCCTTCGCGCACGCACAGGAACCCGGCAAGTTCGAATTCGAGATTGATGAGGTGCAAATCAAGTAAACCGTAAACACGTAACGGAAAAGAGCCGGCGAATCTCTTGAAAAGAGCGAAGAACTATCCGCCCAGTTGAAAAGATGCTCCGACATTCAACTCAACCTCCACCGGTTCTCCGTCGAGCGTCGTTGGTTCGAACTTCCACTGTTTAACCGCGTCCGACACCGCTTCGCTGAGAATTGAAGGACCTTCGACCGGAGTAATCTCTTTTATCCTGCCAAGAGTATCTAACGCGAGATGTATTACTACTTTCCCCTTAATACCTTGCTTAATTGCTTCAGTCGGATATGTCCATTTGATTTGGTTGGTTATCTTTGACCGCATCACATTCATATCAAGCTGAATTCTTATCGGCCGTTCCTTTGGAAGCATCATGAGAATTTGTTGCGGAATATATCGGAAGCCATCCTTTGCATATACGTAGTAGCCTTGGGGATCGCCTGCGATGACGTTCAGTCTTCCCCCGTCGCCGGGCGGACCTAATTGAATGCGGGTATCAACCCCATTAAATGCTGTTTGGTAGATCGGCGAGACTTCATCCATGCAATTCAAGAAATTATCTATCGGGGAGTTGACGTTGGCGGCATCGGCGTATTGAAATATTTTTGGAGTTAACCAGCCGCGCTTTGCATTGCCGTCGTATACAGTTTGTAGCTGCTGCCCGATCGTCGCCGCTTCCCTTTGGTAGGCGGCTGCGAGGCGGGGCCCGAAGGCTGGCCCAAACTCGTCTTTGAACCAGGCTGAGTCCGAAGGCATGATGAGCGTCTGGATCAGCTCGTTTTCCTTGGTGGTGTCCTTCGATTTCGACGCTTTCAGGATGTCCTGCAAGAGTTTCTGAAGACCTCCAACACCGTTGGGGTAGGCCGCCGCGGGAGGTTGGCCGGTAACCGCGTCTTGTTGAGCAGGAACAGACACGGACTGGATTACAAGAAGTAGAACGACGGCGCAAGAAAACGATCGAGTTCCATGGGTCATGCGACGCTCCATCTAAACGCGAAAGAAGAAGCAAGAAGGTGGTGCGCCCGGAGAGATTCGAACTCCCGACCTAACGGTTCGTAGCCGTTCGCTCTATCCAACTGAGCTACGGGCGCAGTTCAATGGCGGTTTCAGTTGCGGCGAGTCAAATTATAAACGAAATGCTCAGTTAAGGGCGTGCCAGAGCGACTTTCAAACGGCAAAAGAACCGCTTACGGCCACACGAAACGAAGGAGGTTGGTAAAACTTTCCCCGCATCCGGAAATTCCTACCCCTTAGACTCGGCGACCATTTCTTTATTTTCATCACATTGAAGATGGCAGAGCAGGTGCTTATTGGAACCCCAGACGAAGTGGCGCGCAACGGGGGCGTTCACAAGAATAATCTTCGGCCAGAAGTTTTCTTTGACGTCCCCTTGCTTTTTGTTCGGCCCTCTCCCAAATCCCTATACCCCGGTTAAGCAAGAGCCAGATTTTCTTGGATGTCAATTCCCGCTTGTCGCAGAAGCGCGGCGATCACCGGTTCTTTGAAGCGCGAGGCATCGAATTCCACCCGTACTGATCGGTCTTTTTCGTTGAAGCGGATTCCTCGTACTCCATAGACTTCCCGCACGTTATCAAGGGCGCGCATCTCGGCCTCGCCGGGAGCGACGCCGTATCGGTAGAGAACTTCCATTTGGGTCATTCCAGTAGCCTTTCGGTCAATTGGGATTCTATTAATCGGCGGAATCTTTGGAACAATCAACTATCTCTATACTCTAAAGAGTTTCTCATATTGCTGGTAAAACGGAACAGCGGGCCTGATGGTGACACACGATACTGGAGTTCTAGACGCGACGAAGGACGATGTGACGAAAGACCCAGTTTGCGGCATGACCGTGAACCCGGCAACTGCAAAATGGACCTACACGCACGAGGGCAAGGCCTATTTTTTTTGCGCCTCGTCGTGCATGGAAAAATTCAAGGCTGATCCTGAGCGGTATTTGAAATCGCCAGACAAAGCCGCAGCGATGACTTCCTTAGTAAGTATCGGGACAAGTTCCGCGAAGTCCGAAAGTTCCGGAAACGAGAGCTCTCAAAATGATGGGCGTGGACGCCCGTTCCTCGATAATCATAGTCGTGATTATGTTTGCCCGATGTGTCCCGATGTGCGCAAGAATAAACCGGGGCCGTGCCCAACTTGCGGAATGGCGCTTGAACGCGAAGTCCCGTCCGCAGGCCAAGTCGAATATACGTGCCCCATGCATCCGCAGATTGTGCGGCCCGGGCCAGGTGCCTGTCCAATATGCGGCATGGCGCTAGAGCCGCGTATTATCACGGCCAGCGAGGACAATTCAGAATTACGCGAGATGACCCGCCGTTTCTGGGTCAGCCTGCTGCTGACTGTTCCTCTATTTGCCATCGCCATGGCAGATATGTTTTTCGGTTCGCCCCTTCAGCGCGCCCTCCCCATGCGATGGTTGCCGTGGATCGAGCTTTTGTTAGCGACACCCGTTGTGCTCTGGGGCGGTCTCCCATTTTTTCAGCGCGGATGGACCTCCATCGTAAATCGCTCCACCAACATGTTCACGCTGATCGCAATGGGTACCGGCGCCGCATACGCATATAGCGTTGCCGCGACGGTGTTCCCGCAAGCCTTCCCGGCTTCCTTCCGTGAAAATGGAACCGTCCCGGTTTATTTTGAGGCTGCCGCGGCCATTACCACGCTCGTATTGCTTGGTCAGGTTCTTGAATTGAGAGCGCGAAGCCGCACCGGACAGGCAATCCGCGCGCTGCTTGATTTATCTCCGAAAACCGCTCGCATTTTGCAAGACGGGCGAGAAGAAGACGTTCCGCTGGATCAAATTAAAGTCGGCGACCAACTAAGAGTGCGTCCAGGCGAGAAGATTCCCGTTGACGGAGTGATCGTCGAAGGGAACAGCTCGGTGGATGAATCCATGATCACCGGAGAAGCCATGCCGGTCGAGAAGATTCCGCAAAGCCGCGTGGTCGGCGCCACGATCAATGGCAATGGCTCCTTCGTGATGCGTGCGGAGCGCGTCGGCAGCGAGACATTGCTGGCGCGGATTGTACAAATGGTGGGACAGGCGCAGCGCAGCCGGGCGCCAATTCAGAAATTAGCCGATCGCGTTGCTGAGTGGTTTGTTCCCGCGGTAATTGGAATCGCGATATTAACTTTTATAGCATGGGCATTGGCGGGACCCGATCCACGCTTTGCCCACGCGCTCGTCAACGCGGTTGCCGTGCTCATCATCGCGTGCCCATGCGCGCTTGGTTTGGCGACGCCGATGGCCATCATGGTGGGAACAGGACGCGGTGCCAGCCTCGGGGTCCTGATCCGAAATGCAGAAGCCCTCGAGATTCTCGAAAAAGTGAACACGCTCGTAGTGGACAAGACCGGCACGCTAACCGAAGGGAAGCCAAAGGTTATTTCGATCATCGCTGCCCCCGACCACGATGAGGCGAGGTTATTGAGACTAGCCGCCAGCCTGGAACAGGGGAGTGAGCATCCTCTCGCGGCCGCAATACTAGCTGCGGCTAAGGCAAAGAATATCGTTCTTGGCGAGGCCAAGGGCTTCCATGCCGCAACTGGTGCGGGTATCCAGGGAACAGTGGATAACATCCCAGTGATCGTTGGAACCGAGAAATATTTAAACGATTCGGGCGTAGCGACGGACAGTCTCGCCGAAAAGGCGGATCAGGGGCGGCGCCTCGGTCAGACAGTGGTATTCGCGGCCTTAGATGGAAATTTGGGTGGCATTATTTGTATTGCGGATCCGATCAAGGAATCTACTTTACCGGCACTTCGCGAATTGAAAGAACACGGCGTTCGCGTTCTCATCTTGACTGGAGACAGCACCGCAACAGCACAGGCCATTGCTCGCCAGCTTGGAATCGAAGAATTTGAAGCCGGTGTGCTTCCTGAGAAAAAGGCGGAGGTGGTGCGGCGGCTCCAAAACGAGGGCCGCACCGTAGCTATGGCGGGCGATGGCATTAACGATGCTCCCGCGCTCGCCCAAGCCAATGTCGGCATTGCCATGGGCACTGGCACCGACGTTGCCATGGAAAGCGGGGGAGTGATTCTGGTAAAGGGAGACCTTACAGGCATTCTTCGGGCACGCAAACTGAGTCAGGCAACGATGCGAAACATCCGCCAAAATTTGTTCTTCGCATTCCTCTATAATTCGCTGGGAGTGCCGGTGGCGGCGGGAGTCCTGTATCCATTTTTTGGCTTGCTGCTTAGCCCGGTGCTGGCCGCCGCAGCCATGAGCCTGAGTTCGGTTTCGGTCATCACAAACTCGCTTCGCCTGAAATCAATAAAGTTGTAGCCGTCTCCACTTCCATTGCGATTTTGGCCTTATTTGATCCCATGCTGGTTTTCGGACTGGCTCAGCACCGTCCCTTCGAGTATCTTATCCCTCACAGCCAATTGACAGCCTGAGTTCGCTACACAACAATAGCTTTAGCCATCTGTCCTAGAGTTTGAGGAGAAGATTTGGAGGAGGAGAATGACCGACGAAGCAGGACATTCCGTTCTGGACGACACATCGAGCAATGCAGGCAAGTGGATATTATTGGCCTTAGCCGTCGTGTACATTGCCGGCTCACTTTATTTCTTGTTCGATTTGCGCGGCCGGATAACCGCGCTAAGCGGCGAACAGGATGCCAGCAAAGCGCAGATCGCGGACTTGGGCAAACGAATCCAATCGGCCGACGCCCAGAACGAAACCCTCGCCCGCCAAATTGGCTTAACCAAGAAAGAGCTAGTCTCGCGAGCTTCCGAACTTCAACGGCAGCAGCAGGCCGCTGAAGCCCGTCTCTCAGAGGAGCAAAAGCAGCAGATCGGTCAAGTCAGCGGCGAAGTCGCTAACGTAAAAACAGATGTGGGTGGAGTGAAGACGGACGTGGCGTCCACCAAGAGCGATCTTGAAGCCACGCGAGCCAAGTTAGAAAGTACGATTGGCGATCTTGGCTTGCAAAGCGGACTGATTGCAAAAACGCGCACCGATCTCGACGTTCTTAAGCACAGGGGCGATCGAAACTATTATGAATTCACTCTCGTTAGAGGGGCGAAGGCTCAGCCTGTAGCAACTGTGAGCCTGGCGCTGAAAAAAACCGATCCAAAGCGAGGGAAGTTCACGCTCGATGTAACCTCCGACGACAAGACTATAGAGAAAAAAGATCGTAACGTGAGTGAACCGATCCAGTTTTACAGTGGGCGCGATCGCTTGCTGTACGAACTTGTTGTCTGGTCCATTGACAAGAAGAAAGCCACTGGCTACTTAAGTACACCGAAGGGTGCACCGGTGCCGATCACCGCGGGATTCTGACCTGAATGTTTCCCGGCACGCATGTCCTGGTTGAAATCGTACTTCGAACAGCCGCGATCTATGTTGTCGTCCTGCTCGGCGTGCGGCTAAGCGGCAAGCGTGAAGTGGGGCAGATGACTCCTTTCGACCTCACTCTGCTACTGCTGATCAGCAATGCTGTCCAGAATGCCATGACCGGGCCGGATACATCGCTACTGGGCGGAGTCGCCGCTGCCGCGACCCTTCTCGTAGTGAATTACTTCGTTGCCGAACTCTCGGGGAGCAATCGCCGTTTCCGCAAATTGGTGGAAGGCCAACCCACTCTACTTGTCCATGATGGTGAAATTATTTCCGCGCACATGGCTAAGGAACACGTCAGCATGGACGAACTGGAGCG
>PNAR01000522.1 GCA_003169715.1 Acidobacteriaceae bacterium
CCCATTTTCATAGAAGGATGACGTCAGGCAGGAAGAATTTTTCAAACTGACCCACCACGCAAGCACTATTTAAGAAAGACAGCCAATTATGAAGGTTCCGTTGCTCGATCTTAAGGCCCAATACGCCACTATCAAGGCCGAAGTTGACGCGGCCGTCGCCGAAGTATTCGAATCCCAGCAATTTATTTTGGGGCCGAAGGTCGAGCAATGCGAAGAGGCTATCGCTACATACTCCGGCTGCTCTCACGGCGTCGGAGTTTCGTCCGGAACGGATGCGCTGCTGGCGTGCCTTATGACAGAAAATATTGGCGTGGGCGATGAGGTCATCACCACGCCATACACGTTCTTCGCAACGGCTGGGGTGATTGCGCGCCTGGGTGCTACGCCGGTTTTCGTGGATATTGATCCGCGCACTTACAACCTCGACGCGTCTCAAATTCCGGCGAAGATCACGGATAAAACTCGTGCAATTATCCCAGTGCATCTCTACGGACAGATGGCCGACATGGACCCGGTGATGCAACTCGCGGAGAAGCATGGCCTGATCGTCATCGAAGATGCGGCGCAGGCAATTGGCGCGGAATATAAGGGGCGTCGAGCGGGTTCGATTGGACACTACGGATGCCTGTCATTTTTCCCATCAAAGAATCTAGGTGCCGCGGGAGACGGCGGAATGGTGGTTACAAACGATTTGCAGCGCGCGGAGAAATTAAAGTGTCTCCGCGACCATGGTGCCAAGCCGAAATATCACCATAAAATCATCGGAGGTAATTTTCGTCTCGATGCGCTTCAGGCGGCGGTTGTTTCCGCTAAGTTGCCGCATCTCGATGGGTGGACGGCGGCTCGCCAGCGCAATGCGAAAAGATACGACCAGCTTTTTAGTAAGTCGGGGTTGCCCGTCAGTCTTCCATTCACGGGGCGCGATCGCCATATCTTTAATCAATATGTGATTCGCGTTTTGCGTCGCGATGAATTGAAATCGTTTCTTCAGAAGAAAGGCGTTGGGACTGAAATTTATTATCCCGTCCCCATGCACCTGCAAGAGTGTTTCACTTATCTGGGAATGGGTCGTGGCAGCTTCCCTGAGAGTGAACGGGCCGCGAATGAAACACTCGCTTTACCGATCTATCCCGAACTCACCGAAGCGCAGCAGGATTATGTCTTCAATTGCGTCCGCGAATTTTTTGCGGATGGTGCAGGCGAGGCAGTACGCACCGGGGCCGCCAATCTTTCCACCTCAATGGATTAGCGGTTCATCGCCAACCAACTCCTGACGATTGGCAGAAAAAAAAGACGCAGCAAGTCGCAGCAAGCTGCGTCTCTACCCTGCTCTGTTTGAGGTCGCATGAGGCCCCACCCCTGCTGGGGTAGGGCCTTCGTGGCTGAAGCGCGTTTTGCTTAAGGGCTTGGAGTCGGCTGAAAACTGAAGTTCGAGATGACCACAGTTCCATTCAAAACAGAATCAGAGTCACCATTGGAACCGCCAACCGTGAAGCCAAACGGCGTATTTGGCGTAACGGGGATCGCGGCGGCGCCTTGAACAGTGCCCTGAAGATTGAAGCCGGCTGAAGGCGAGGTGCAGCAATCCACCGGTTGTCCGGAGCTATAGAGTGTCGTCACATTCGATCCAGAGAAAACGTCCAGAAACGCAGTAACTTCAAAGAAGGAGTGGAAACCTACGTACTGCCAATTGAACGTCACGGTACCTGGCATGTTGGGGAAGGCCTGAAACGTCCACGAACTCTGCGGAACTCCGCTGCCGCCCCGTGCAGACCCTGGTGGATTGCTCAAGTCAATGGCATAGCCAAACGCAATACAGGAGGATGATGGAATCGAACCGATTTGGAAGTTCGCCGAACTGGTCCCGCCAACAGCATCGGTCACGGTGACTGTGGCCAGGCAGTTCGGCGCAGCGCTCGCGCTCGTGGGACCTCCGGTTGGGTTGTTTGGGTTCGGGGTCGCCGACCAGCTAGCAGCGTCGAACGGTGAAGTAAAGCTGCCGCCAGTCGCGGTGCCGCTGATCGTGGCGGGGCCGTTACCGACGCCGGGAGTGAATGTGAATCCCGCTGGCAGCGTGCCCGTCTGGTTCCAAGTGAAATTGGGCGTGCCATTGCTGACGGGAATCGAGTACGAGGCGGTGTCGCCCACGTTCAGGGGTTGCTCTATCGCGCCCGTAATCGTCGGCGGCTGATTGATTACGATCGAATAGGGTTGCGACGCCGTCATATTCGCGGCGTCGCTTACAGTAACGAGAAAGGTGTAAGTTCCGGGAGTGGCGGGCGGACCGTTTATGGTTCCGGTTATGGCTCCCAAGGCCTGATCGAGAGACAAGCCGGGTGGCAAGGAAGGAGAGGATATCGCCGAAGTCCAAGTCCAGTTGTAGGGACGCGTTCCGCCGCTGGCCACCAGTTGCTGCGGTGGATAAACAAACCCTTGGTCGCCCGGAGATAATGTTGCCGGTTGCAGGAACAGCGGAGGCGCCGTAACAACCAAAGTGTAATTTGCCGTGGTGACATCTGCGGGTGAAGCGCTGTCTTTCAATTGGATGGTCACCGGAAAACTCCCGGGAAGTGTTGGCGTGCCCGAAATCAGACCCGTCGAAGGATTTAGTGTAAGTCCGTCCAGCGAAGCGGAAACAAGTGACCAGGTATGCGCGCCGGCAACGCCTCCCACCGATTGCAACTGCTGTGAGTATCCGGCGGCGCCCAAGACTGCGGAAGGCAGCGACGGTGTCGTGATCAACAGCCCAAGGGGCGGATTAATCGGATTGCCGCCATTCTGGAAAACGGTCTGCGTGTTTACCGCGTGGGGCACAGTGGCTGGGAAAATTGTCGAGATCAAAGTATCCGCGGTGAAGGGAATAGTGGAAGGACTGGGATTCACCAGCCGAATCGTAATGTAATCCGTCTCGCCCGGAGCCAAAGTGATCGAAGCCTCATTCGGCGCGGAATTGGTGATGTCCGGATTCGCCAGGTTTGGATCCGCTGCGCTGATCAAGGAGGGATTAACGATATTTGCGACCGTCACCCAATGGTTTTCCGTGGTGAGCTGGCAGTTGTTCGCCGCAGGCGTTTGATACGGCTTGTTCACAATCATCTGAAGAACAATGCCGTTTGGAGGCGTGGCAGTATCCGCCAGTTTCACGGTATAAGTCGAAGTCGTATTGCCGTTGTTCGTGATCGGATAAGAGACGTCGGCAATAGAACCGTTCGTAATATCGGGATTCGTAATGGATGGGTTCGTAATCGAAGGATTCGTGATGTCCGGATTTGTAATCGAGGGATTCGTGATCGAAGGATTCTCCGCACTTTGATTCGTGATCGAAGGGTTGGTGATGCTGGGATTCGTGATGTCGGGATTCGTGATCGAAGGATTGGTGATAGACGGATTTGTAATGGACGGGTTAGTGATGGATGGATTCGTGACCTCGGAATTCGTGATGTCCGGATTAGTGATAGATGGATTGGTAATGCTCGGATTTGTAATCGAAGGATTGGTGATGTCGGGATTGAGAACGGTGGAGGCAGTCAGTCCATTACTGACTGGCGACCCGCCGACTTGATTGATCTCAGTAACGCTTACGGTAATCGTCGCTTGCGGATTCGTGGATGTAACGAAAACACTGCGAGAGACTGAAGACAGAGCCGGTACGGTCAGGTCGAGCGTCGTCAACTTCGAGAACTGCAAGAAAGATGCTATCCCGCCAGCGGGCTGATTTTGAATTGCGAAGCGAAAAAACTTCTGTAGGTTCGTTAGATTCTGGGCTTCCACTGGAAAAGCTCGCTGGAAGAGGACGCTTTTGCCATTGAAAGTCGTATTGCCGAGGGGCTTCGTGTTTCCGGGCGCGCCGACGATAAGGCCGCCCGTAATTTGCGCGGTGTAAATGTTCTGGTTCCGCATACCTTCCTGCCCGATTACGCAGGCTGGCGGCGACTGATTGGGATCAAACAAGCTGCTGGTTCCCAGCGAAGGCGAGATTGGCGGAGTGTAATGTACCCAATCGCCGTGAGGAGGGGGTACAACGTCGCGATTGTCCGTCCACGCCGCATGGAAAGTTGGATTCGCGCTCGGCGTCATGTTGTACGCCCATGAATTTCCGCTTGGTACAAACTGGGGAGATGGGACGATATCAATGTAATCGCCCAGAAACGGTTCGGTGCCCTGGCCGAATAGCGGGAGGTTCGGCGGATTGAATTTGAACTGCTCAATGTTGCTGCCATCAAAGCAGCAGCCATAAGCGTATTGCGAAACTAGTACGGAAGGACCGAAAGCGGGTATCGGAAATAGTCCGAGTTGAAGCACGCGCAGGTCAATTGTGTGACGGCGAAGCGTCAGCCCATTGTCGTCAACAAATTGCGTGAATACTTCGGCAGGGTCGGCGGGAAGTTCACCTTGTGGGACGAGCGTCGGAATATACTGGCCCGGCTGGCTCGGGTTCGGATTGAAAAAATCCACGTAGTGGTCGAGACGAAGGTCGTAATAAAGCAGGGTGAGCCTGCCATTCGCGAACGATATTGCGGGCATGATCTGATGACCGCGGCCAGAGGGATTCGTGGCCGAGTTCTGCCTCGGATTGTCCACCGGAATGGGAGGAATCCAGTGGGCGCCATCGAGAGACCCAGTGACGACGACGCGAGCATCCCCGCCCGGACCAACGCCACGCGCGGAGAATGCGACGTAGGCGATACCGAAACCATCCACGGCGATTGAGGGGTAAGCATTGGTGCGAAATGAAGTTTCGCTGGTGCCCTGATCAAAAGGCGTGAACGTCGAAATTCGGACCGGCGCTCTGAACGTCTTTCCAGCATTGGTGGATTCGGCGATCATGATAGCGTCCGGCACGCCGGTGGATTTGAACTGACGCCAGGCAACGAAGACGTTTCCATTAACCGGATTGACTGCAATCGCGCTGCCCTGACTGGTCGTGGATCCGGTGTTGAGCTGGATTGGCGTGCTCCACGTGAGGCCGCAATTGGTGGAGCGCGTGAACATCAGGTGGGTGGGAGTGGCACTATCTTTCGACGCAGCGAGGAAATCGGTGTATGCAAGAAAAATATTTCCTCCTCGAAACGATTGGCTGATCGTCGTGCTATTCGGTCCGGGAAAGCTGAATGAGCAAGTAGATGCGCCGGAGCGAGGAATATCTACCGCCATCGAAGGCTTGTCGAGAAACTGCATGCCGTTGCCTGTGGCTACAACCTGCGTATCAATAAAAGCGATGGGATCACCGTTCTCCTGATTGTTGAGGTCCATCAGGCGCGAAACAAAAACTGAACTCAGACCGCCGGTGCCGCGATTGAACGCAAGACCTGCGTAATAGAACATGCCGTTCGTCCCGGCGCGCACTACGGGATCGGCAGCAGCCTGGTATCCAAGGGCTTGCAAAGAACCGGTACATTGCGCAACCGGTACGGGACAGCCGGGCAACAAACCGCTTTGCCATGTCAGTCCGCCGTCGAATGATTTGAACAAGCCGAGCCACGCGTCTCCGGTCTCGTCGGTCAATTCCTGGGCGAGGTCTACAGTCCGGTAGTCATTTGCTCCCGCCAATATGTGCAACGGATTGCGAGTCGAGACGGCCATCGAAGGCTCATTCTGCCGCTGAAGAAAGGGATCGCCGGTGGGCCATTGCGTACCGGAAACCATGTTCACATTCGGTCCTGCGACCTGCGCGTTCGAAGAAACCCATGCGCCAACCAGACACGCCAAGGCCAGAGCAACGAAGGCTGCGAAACGAAAAGAAGAAGAAGGCGAAAAGATAGAACCACTCGGAACACGCATTGACTTCGGGAAGACCTGGGGCATTATTCACTCCTGCGAGCGGGGAAATTCCAGGCACGCCTGGAATTCCTGTTGATAGACCTGTTGATAGACCTGATGTGCAGATACGGGGTTGCGGTTAGCGTCCCACGGATGTAGCTATGGCAGTTTCGCCGTTTGAGTGAAGAGTGTCAATACAAATTGCGCAAATTCCCGTATCGTGGCGGGCGTTGGGTAAGGCTTTTCACCTAGGCGCGGCAGGGCATACCGCACTCCCAGCGGAACGCCGCATTCACATTTTTACGCCGATTCTCGCTTTTCTTGTACGGGGTACGGGCTACTTCAGAGAGGCTAGCCTCTTTTGCGCATCAGCAACTAGCGGGTCATCGGTAGCCTTTCCTTTTATCGCTAGAAAAGTCTTATAAGAATCGGCCGCCGCTTCGGAACTTTTCATCCCTTCCTGCGCCCGTCCCAGATAGTAGTAAACCGGCGGCAAAAAATGATAGCTGGGCACGTCGTCGAGAAAAATCGAAGTCGCCTCTCCCCTGCGCTGCAAGCAAGTCTCGAATTGCGAGGATGCTTCTGGGAAGGCGCCCGCATCAAGATAAGCGCGGCCAAGATCGAAATGGACCAGCCACATATCCGCTAGCTTCTGCGCTTCCTGAAGCGTTTCAATTGCGTCTTGTGCGTGATTCTGCCCAAGTTGGTTTTCAGCTTCGAGAATTTTTGCATACGCCTGCGAATCATGTGAAATGCGCGCGGCGAGATCAGCCGCCATCAGCCTCAACTTTGGTTCCTGCCCGGACTTGAGATAGGCGCGCCCAGCGCGGAAATATACGCTCTCGTCCTTGCTCGCTTTGGTCGCAGCATCGGCGGATGCGATTGCGTCACTGTTTTTGCCAAGCGCCTGCTGCACCAGCGCGAGCGCGGCTAATTTGTCCGCGGCGCTTTCAGCATCTTGATTAGCCTGGTCTCCGCTGATTCCTTTTTCAAGCAAGTCTGCCGCATCGGGCAAGCGTCCTTCATAAGATCCAAGATCAGCGAGGCCCATCGCTGCTTTCGAAGCGCCGCGCGCACTCAAAGACTGAAGTTTCTGCCATGTAGCTGTGGCATCAGCCGGTTTGCCTTGTGCCAGTTGCGCGAGCGCCAACCCCTCGTACGCCTTTTCGAATGACGGGTTCATTCCAAGCACGGTCTGTTCTTCTTTTGAGGCTGTATCAAAATCGCCAGCGTATAAAGCATAGAGCGCCACATTATTCCGCTGGACGACATTCTTGGGTGAAATCTCAATCGCTTTCTTTCCTTCCTCCAAGGCTTTGGACATGTTCCGTGTATAGAAATATGCGAGCGCCAGGTTTGCGTAGCCCGCCGTGTCGGAAGGGAATTGCTTGACCAGCGCCGTGTACTCTTCGATTGCCTGCAACGGCTCACCACGCATCAGGTAATAACCGCCGCGCGTGCGGTATCGTTCGCGCTCAGTCATCCGGTCAATCTTCGACATCGCATCGAGATAATATTTCTCCGCGTCCTGATCGTGGCCCATGTTGGCTTCTACGGCGCCAAGGCCCGCATAAGCACGGCCCAGATTTGGATCAAGCTGAATCGCGTGTTGATATTCCTTGATCGCATCGTCCCATTTGCCCTGGTATTGGAAGGCTTGTGCGGCAGCGTAGGCGTGAGCTGCTTCGATTGACCCAGCGGTGAATGTTTCCGCGGCGGTCAGTTGCGCGGATTCTGGCGTGGTGTCGCCGAGAGCGGTGCGAATGCTTGCGGCGAGTTTTCCAGCTGCGGCGAGTACTTCTTGTTTATTGTCCGCTTCCACTTCCTTGTTGACGATCAGTTTGCCGGTGGCTGCGTCCACCGCTTCGACCGAGACTTTATACCCCGATCCTGACGGCTCGATTGAGCCTCCGACCACTACACTGATGCCGTCGCGCACGGCTACGAGTTGCGCTGTTTTCTCGTTGAGTTTCGCTCCGGGATCGAGCTTGGCCGCTTCCCGCTGGGCCGATGTCCGGTTATACGAGCTGATAAATGGAGCGCCTTCGAGTGCGATTCCGAGCATGGGCTCGAGCGTTCCATCGAAGACTGAATCTCCCGTCTTGTTATCGAAGTCCGAAACCAGCAGCGTGACTGGCGCGTGCTTTTCCGCAATCTTAGTGAAAAGCTTATCTCGCAACAGAACTCCCGCGCCAATGACCGCGACGACAAGACCGGCGGCGACCCATTTGCCATAGATCGCGAATTTGCTTGGCGGCGGTGGAATCGCATGCGCGCCGAACATCGTTCCAGCAGCCGTTTCCCCGGCCACGCCGAGGTCGGCAAGAATCTGCACTGCACTTGAATAGCGCTTAGTGAGATCAATCTCGAGGCACTTCATCACTACATCGCTGACGCCGGGCGGGATCGAAGGATCGAGAGTGATCGGCGTCCGGGGCCGCTCCTGGGTGCGCTTGAGCAGGCTCGCCATCGCCGTTTCGGATTTGTAAGGTGTGACGCCCGTGAGTAGTTCGTACAAAATGATGCCGACTGTGAACAGATCGGATGGAACTCCCGCCAGTTGCCCGCGGGCCTGTTCGGGCGACATGTATTCCGGCGTGCCAATCAACGCGCCGGTCTGTGTCATGCCGGACATTTCGGCGGATCGGGCGATGCCGAAATCCATAACAGTGACGCGGCCGTTCGCATCCAGCATAATGTTCTGCGGCTTCAAGTCACGGTGTACCACTCCTTCGGTGTGAGCGGCGTCGAGCGCACGGCACACCTGCGCGATGATCTTTACCGCTTCATCGGGCGCTAATTTCCCCTTTTCCGTGAGCAACGACTTCAGATCGCGGCCCTCGATGAAGTCCATGGTGATGAACTTCACGCCGTCAGCTTCGCCGAGATCGAACAGGCGAATAACATTTTTATGCGTGACCTGGCGGGCGAGAACAAGCTCCTGCGTGAATCGCGCAAGAATCTCAGGATGGCTGGCGAGGTCGGAGCGGATCATTTTCAGGGCCACCAGACGGTTCACTTCGCGGTCGCGAACTTTATAAACCGCGCCCATGCCGCCTTCGCCGAGCAATTGTAATATTTCGTAGCGATTGCCAATCACGCTGCCCGGCGCGAAACTACGCAGAGTGGAATGGGACGCCGCGTTCGAAACCGCTTGCGTCACGGCCGACGAACCCAAAGTAGTGCTTTTATTCAAAATTGGCGCAGTCACGCCACCCGCAAACGTCTGCGCGGGAAGCATGGTTGTGCACTTTCGGCAGCGAGTCTCGCCGGTTGGGTTTTCGGTCCCGCATTGCGGGCAAAACATGAAGGACGTCCTTCTGAAAGCGTTGACTGGAACCTAAGTCATTGAAAAGCTCTTCGGGATTTGAACCTCAAACTTCCCTATAATTTACGCTAGGAATCGCGACCAGTCCTGAAGATCGAAGATTGGAGCATTGTATCCCGAGTTACTCCCCGGCAAGCGATGTTCGGCAACATCGCGATTTAGCGTTGAAGCTGCTCCAAAGATGGGTTTCGAGGAGAGTAAATGAAGCCCGCTGCTCCATCGAAATGTGAGCCGTTGTGAACAGACAGGCAAACGCATTCCAGATAGGATTTGCGCTGTTCCACTGTGGCTGCTCCAGGTTCCAGGGCGGAACTCAAACGGTACACAACGCGCGAGTGTTCTGCGTAAGGGCCGACAGCAAGATCAATCCCAAGTGAAACCTCAGACCGCCACAAGGCGAGAATCTTAGGAGAATTCCATGAAGAGAGCGTTATTGCTAATAGTTGTATCGGCAGCGTTGATGACGTTGGGTTTTGCGCAGACTCAGGACACCAGCAGCACAACCGGCAACGGCAGCACACCAGCTGCGAACTCTGCTCCACCCGCCGCCACGGTCAACCCGCCCGCCGCCGCGCCCGCCGCTACTGCGCCTGATGCGACCGCGATTCCGTCTCCGGCGACGGTGGCCCCGCCGTCCGCTGCGGACACTGCACCTCCCGCTGCGACCGCCATACCATCCTCAGAAACAGTCAGCCCGCCCGCCGCGGACACCGCTCCACCCGCAGCCACGGTGAGTCCTGCCCCGGAGGCCATTCCGCCAGCTGTAGAAACTGTGGCGCCCCCTGTGACCGTCAGCCCCTCGCCGGAGATCGTCAGCCCGCCCGCTGTGAAAGCCGCTCACTCAGCGCGACGGTCAACCCATCCTCGCAAAGTCTCAGCCGCTCAAGGTACGGCGGCCACTGCGCCCCCTGCTACGGCCAGCCCATCCTCTGAGAACGTCACCCCGGTTCCTGCGGATGCCGCAACACCCGCTGCGACTGCTCCGGAGACTGTCAGCACACCAGCCACAGTCGCCACTCCACCTGTCGTTACTCATAAAGGAGGATCTCTGTGGCTCTTGATTTCGATTGCCGCGCTGGTTCTCGTGTTAGGCATGCTGGTCCCGGTCTTCGGCAGATGGAGAAAACGGAAAATGCTGGAGGAATCCGACGCGCCAAATCTTTCTTTAACGAACGAGCGGAGTGACTCGCCAAGCCTTTCTTTAACGAATGAAGCGAACTCCGAGCGAGACACATCGGAACCCCGCAAAGCCGCCTAGGATCCCCGCACCCACTCTTCAAAGGCTGAAGGGTGGGTAGCGCCCTCGCAGAGAACGCGAAAGGCCGAGCCACGCTCCTCTCCGAAAAGAGTTGTCCCAGATTGGAGTACGCATGTTTGGATTGTCTGCGAAGCACCGTGCGCTCGCCACAACCTGCAACTTTTTCTACAAGGTTCACTTCCCCCGTCGTCTAGTGCGACGCGACAGCGGGGGCGGCACGGTACACGGTTCTGTGGGCCGGAATCAGAGCGCCGACGATAGCGCCGACCGTACCACCAATCGCCACGCCAGCCAGCGCGCCAACCCCGCGCCAACCCTTGCCGAAGGAGGCTGCGCCGATACCCGCTCCGATGAGTCCGCCGACAACAAGGCCGATCACGGCGTGCCCTCCGCGCCTGGGATAGGAGGATGTCGAGACGCGGGTAACATCCTGGCGTTTCACGGATACCTCGGAGCCCCTTTCGTTCAACGTGAGGGACTCATCAGTCACGCTGACAAATTTCCCGTGATGTCTCGTGCCGGACTCGATTACCACAATTTTCTGGCCTGCCTGAAGGCGATTCAGGTTGGACCACGAACCCTGCTGCGCATCCAGCGCGGCAGGAAGCACGAGGGAAAAAACCAGAATCAGTATCGCTTTTCGCACGGAGCCTCCTGCATGGTTGGAGCCGGAGTTCTTGAGGTCAACTTTGATCTTCGCGCGAAACCATATGCCCGAAACACCTCGCTGTCAACCTCGGATTGAGTAGCGCGCCGAAACGGAGGATTTTTACAAAAGAGGACTTTCACTTGGGGGAGCCTGGCCTAGAGGAAAATTGGATATAATGTGCCGGATTCGCGAGCTTTGTATCTGCTCGATGGGAGGCAAAAGTAAAGTGCGGCTCACACTGGAAACACGCGAGGTCGGTCGAGTCACGATTGTCCGCTGCAAGGGACGTATCACTGCGGGCGCTGAAACGGAGTCGCTGCGCGCTCATATTGTGAACCTGCTGCGCGATCGGAAAGCGATCGTCCTGAACCTTGAGGAGGTAGATTTCGTTGACAGCAGCGGCCTCGGAACCATGGTGAGATCGCTGACGACAGCACGTCAATTGCACGGAGACGTGAAGTTATGCAATGTGCCTGACGTGATCCGGAACGTTTTGAAGATGACGCATTTGGACAAGCTATTCGACACTCAAGACTCGGAAGAGAAAGCGGTGGCGGCGTTTTACCGGCTCAGCGGATCATGGGAGAAGCTTAAAACCACCGGCCCCAGTGTTTTGTGTGTTGATTCCAACGCGGACGTTCTCGCCTACTTGCGGGAATTATTGCGGCGGGCCGGATACGAAACCTACACGAGCAACAATTTGCATGACTGCCTGCTTCTGATGCGGGTAACTCCGCCCGGCTTGCTGGTAGTGGGCGGGGGCTTGCTAGCGTCCGCGGCAACGCAAGAGGCGTTCCAATCGGCGTGCGCGAAGGTACCGGTTGTGGAACTCGGGGACGAATTTTCCATGCTCGATGCGGGCGAAGCGGCATCCGTGCTCCTCGAGAAAATCGGAGCTCGCCTGAATTTGCCCTCTCGCTTGCCTTCTTGAGTTTTTCAGGGCACAACGGCAATTTTTGATGTTGCAACCTGCCTCAACCGCCGCGCTGTCCTCTTCTGTCTGATATCAAGATGCGAAAAGGCCTTTCTTTGTCTCTCGCTTTCTTGAAGGACGGGGAGCCGTTAGATGAAGAATCATTTCAAATAGGCAGAATCATCACCTCGGCGGATTTTATAAGGGCGGCAGCGGTCTGACCCGGCTTGAGTTTCATTTCGGTACCGCTAGCGAGAACCTGGCCAAGAGCACGAATGGTTTCAGCGGACGCCCTCGCTAGTGAGTATTGCCGGCTGCACCCCAGGCTTCGCGGTGCCGTCGAAGTAGCTCTGTGCTCTCGACCATGCTTTCGCGGCCGCGAGACGCCCTAGCGTCCGTCCAGCTAAATCGGCACGGCGGAAATGGATTCCCGCATAGAGCCGTGAGGTTCCGGCTTGGTTCGCGGCGTCGCTGAAAGTTTCCCATCGTAAGATTACGGGATGCGCCGGAGTTACTCTTGGCTCGATCCTCGAACTGCCTGCGGGAATGGTTACCGAGTCGCCGAGGCGGTCGCTTCCCGTCCATTTCGCCAGGATTGACGCGGCAGCGGCGCTGAACGTGCTTTCTTCAGACACGAAATCCGGGGTTGATGGAGTAGGAAGAGTCGCGGGCTGATAGGGAATCCACTGCGACGCATCCATTTCGACGGTGCCTTTTCCCGGACCACCCCATGCGCGAATTTTTTTGCCGTTGAACACTAACGGTATGGCGGTGATCGGACGCACCGAATCGTAGGCCCGCATCGCGTCCCAGGCAGCGATGCTGGCGTCGAGCATCGCGTTCGTCAACGCAAAAAACATCTTCACATCGTCGTCGAGGGTGTGATGGTCTCTAGCGGAAACGAATTGCGCGAACCGCGCCCAGCGTGCGGGCGCCTGCTCCGACTCCGGGCCATCCGACCAATACTCCGCGACCATCTTCTGCTGGTCGGTTAATCCGGCGCTCATCGCGACAATCTCTTCGGCTTGCTCGCGGTATTCGGCAGAGCCATAAACCGCCGGCGGCGAGCTTTCTACTGCAGCGCGAAATTCGTTCCCGGACGCCATGGCGAACGGCGTCACGAAGCACCATTGCCCGCCCATGAACATCTGCGTCACCAGGCTGCCTGTAGAGTCCACATAAATCAGCGGCTGCCAGCGGCTCACATCTATGGGATGAATTGCGGGCAGGTGCATGGGGATGGTTCCTGGCATGTTCGCCGGCATGAAGCGCGTCCAGTCCGAGTAAACGCCGGGCGCAAGATCGCCCAACTGATTGGATTTATCGTGATGACGGAATTCCAGCACGGCGGCGCAAGCCACGTTGCCGATTCCCGCTGGCGTTTCGATGTCGGTTGAGTTGTCCTTGGGATCGTAGCCCAGTTTCTTCATCAACGGGACGTACACCGAACCCGTGTCGCCCGGCAGCACGTCAACCAGCGCCCGGTACGCAGCGTAGCTGATAACGCGCTCTTTGTTGGCCTCCGTCCGCTCGGATGCTGGACGCCTCAGCGCTCCAGCTAATTGCGTTCCCACGGCTCGGTCATCATAAGCCGCCCACGCGTCGTACATGCATGTGTGAGTGATGGCGAGAGCCCGGGCAGCCATTGGCGCGCCAAGCTTGGCATCGCGGACGCCTTGTAAAGCAGCATCGTTCCACAGGATGACAGCGTTTGGGGATGCGGATGAGACAGCATGCGACGACAGCGCGAGCAGCCAAATTGTAAGAAGAAACTTCAAATGGGATGCCTCGCAAATTGCAACCCCAGCCTGGCGGTACGACGGTCAACTGCAACCAAACGCCGGGGACACCGTGAAGGCAGCCCCGTTGCTGGCGTGGCTGGAAACCGTCACCACAATATTCCCGCTAGTCGCGCCAGCGGGCACCTGGACCGTGATAGCGGTCGCGCTCCACGAAACAACCGGCATCGCGGTCCCATTGAGTTTCACGGTACTTGTGCCCTGTGTAGTTCCGAGATTCGTGCCGGTAATCACAATGCCCATTTGCACCGGACCCTGGGTGAGCGAGAGGCTGGTGACGCCGGCCGTGACAGTGAAGGTTTTCGAATTACTCGGCACGCCGCTTAGTGTTACTATCACCGGTCCCGTGGTAGCTGACGCCGGCACCGGCACGACAATGCTGGCATCCGTCCAGCCCGTTGGGTTGGCCGGCACTCCATTGAACGTTACCGGAGTACCTCCGGGCTGATTGGCGCCGAAACCAGTTCCCGTGATTGTGATAGAAGCATTGACCGGGCCTGAGCTCGCCGACAAAGAGGTAATTTGCGGCGTCACGGTAAATGCCACGCCATTGCTCGCCACCCCGCCGACCGTTACAACAACGTTTCCCGTGGTAGCAGCGGCGGGCACTTTCACGGTGATGCTCTTTCCGGAGGCCCCCCATGCCACATAGATGGTCACCGGCGTTCCGTTGAAGGTGACCGTGCTGCTGCCCTGACTCGACCCGAAGTTCGTGCCGGTGATGCCGACCTGATAACTCACATAGGTTTGAGATGTCGAAAGGCTGGTGATTGTTGATTGGATAAGAGAGAAGGCTCGCTCGACCCGGTAGTCTTGGTTTGAGGACTAAGGCTCCTGGGGAGGAAGGAGCCTACTCTCAATGATGATTATAGGATGTGATTTTCATCCCAGCTGGCAACAAATTAGTTGGCTGGATGCGGAGACGGGAGAAACTGGCGAGCGGAAGTTGGTGCACGCCAGTGGGGATGCGAAGCGGTTTTATGA
>PNAR01000530.1 GCA_003169715.1 Acidobacteriaceae bacterium
GAAAAAGCCAGATGAAAATCCACACCTGCTTTCATGCCCGATCCTTCCTCCAGTACGGTGCGCAGGTCCTCATCGGTCGTCCCGGGATAGGTCGTCGATTCAAGTACAACTAGCGCCCCTTTGGAGAGATGCGGGGCTATCGTCCGGCCCGTCTCCATGACAAACGAGATATCCGGCTCACGATTCTTACTCAGGGGCGTCGGCACGCAAATGATCGCCGCCTCCACTTCCTTGATCCGGTTGAAGTCGGTGGACGCGCAAAGCCGCCCCCCTTTCAATACCTCCTCGATTGTCTGTCGCGCAATGTGCTTAATATAGCTCTCACCGCGATTGATCATGTCCACCTTGGCTGCATCAACGTCCAGGCCCACGACCGTGACGTTTGCGTGCGCAAATTGAATCGCCAACGGCAATCCAACATAGCCAAGACCCACCACAGCTATTTTCATTGATTTGTATTATCCTGAGAAGTTCCTACTGCTGTTCGTTCATGTGACGATTTCGACGGATAAAAGAAAAACCTCGCGTAGACGTAGGCAATACTCTCGCCAATTACTTCTCGAACACCATCGCTATAACGCCACCAATGCCTCGGGTTATAATCAGGGTTCGAGACTGAAATGATGCCGACCACGACGCTCTTTCCGAATGCTTTCTGATAAAGAAGGCGCGTGCGACGCGCATGGGCATCCTCGGTCAAAACGTTAATACTATGCACGGGCATGTTGTGTTCGTGCAACCAGTCTCGCAGCGCAACCGCTGAACTGTATGTTCGGTCTCGGCCAATTACGCGCGATGGAACCATCTGAACGAGGTCATCCGGAATGCCAGACTTCTTTAAGCCGTCCGCCCCCGCACTAGCCGAAGTTTGATAATCGTTAATATAGCCTCCGCCGCCATTCTCGGGTCCGCCGGTCGTAAAGATACGCTCGTAGGAACCGGCCTTGAACTCTTCCGCTCCCTTGCGAATGGCATATCTTTGCATCCAACCCTCGACGACAAGGATGTTAGCATTCACGCGATGCGTTACAGCCAGAAACGGATGAACATTCAAAAAGACTAGATAGGCGGTCACCAGACCAACCGAGGTGACAATCAGCCGACCGCGCCATGACAAACTCCAGCGTTCCTTCCGCCTAAGGATTCCCCAGAGCTTTTGAGAAGACTTGCCGTAAGAAGACATTAGATCCTGGTCAATTGTGTGCGGCAGCGGGTTATTTACGAAAATCTGTGCGAAGGCATTGGACGTATCGGGAGATATTAAGCAGAAGAGAAATTTTACGAGCTACGCAGGCCTAGGTCGAGTTCTTCCTTGGGCGCGCGTGCTGCCACTCAATTAAGCGCCGGAGCGGGAATGGGGCAGCCCAGGGCCCGCGTGGTTATCCTCAAGACGAAATCTATGAGACGGCTTCTAGACTGAAGCAAGCCTTTCAGTTATAGGCCTCAGCTGAGACTCCCCAATCCAACGCAGCGATCACGCAAGAATACGCTTCTGGATGCAGCACCGTGATTGAAGCGCGGATAAAGGCCGCGCTGATCTGCTCCGAACTCCGCAAATCAGCCGCTGGTCCATTTCTCGGGAATCATGGCGCTAGGGATTAGTGGCATAAATCTGTCCCTAAACTCGCAGACCAGCCTCCGCGGAAGTGCTTGGAGAGAGAACTGAGGATTCTCGATCTTCCGGTAATCTACTTTTCCCAAGCCGAGTGAAACCAATTCAATATGGTCCCCAGCCATCACCTTCAGGGGCGGATTGCTCACATTCTGCCGGCACCGCAACTCGGATCCTCGCTTGACCATAAATGTGAATTCCGAATCCGCATCGGTAACAGTCTTTTCCGATCGATAGAGACCCACCTGGGTAATTCCTGGAGGAACGGTCAATTGTACCCGACAAGAATACGGTTCAACCCATAACGTCGTATCCGCCTGAAAACTACGAAAATTTGAGCGAAGCATCACTTCAGGACCTCCCCACGAAACGTCACCGAGCGAATTGATCGTCTCAGCCGTGTGGGCCAGCAGCTCCAGCCCATCTACGGCGGTATGGTGATGGCCAACCGGAATGATCGGCTTATCCAGGAAAGCAGAAATAACGATCGCCCCTTCGCACGACGGCTCCAGCGTGAACCGCGGAATTACTGGAGCGCTCTCGGGCTCGATTTCGGCCAATCTGAGACCAAAGCTTGGATGGCGAAGAAGGTGAGGGTTCAGCTTGCCGAGCAAACTTGTCGCTGCGCAAGCACCTTCGAAGCCCGCCGCTAGTAAAGCAGCCAGGCAATTACTGGTGCAGACACCGTGCGGCGGCGCCATCACTCGGGCTACATGAAGGCCTGTGTTCCTCTCTAAACGATCAATTCGACGCAAACTTTGCGCCGCCAGGTGAAGATAATCTTGCTTCGAAAGGCTTTGGCATAATTCTCGTTTGCTGTGATCGTTCCCGTGAGCAAGGAGGGAGAACTGCTGAGGATGATCCCGAAATAGCTTCACCGTTCCGGGATGCGATACCCATGCGTCCAGTGGCACGGTAGCGAAGGCCACATGGAATCCGCAGGACTTCGCTTGATCGAGCAATTTCGCGTATTGCAAAAATCCATAGGACGTCCAGTGCAAGTTGGGATCGTCAAGCATCAGACACGCTCTCAAAGGCGGGTTTTCCCAACCTGAACCGGCGGTGACTTCTCGCAAAAAATGCACCAGCGGCAACAACCGGAAAAACCGCCTGTTGCGGAGCTGATTGAACGGCGTCCCGTCAGCGGCGAGGTTCGGCAAAGGAACAGAGCTGGCGTGCATTGGTAAACCTCCCCCATTCCTCACGACCCACACCGGGTTGTCACCGCAGCATGCGAGGATTTCATCACCTGGCTCGGTTGTCAGCCCAGAGTACCCGGGCATCGGTTCATGCCCAAGGGATCGGCCGCGAAGCCGCTGGTCGAGAAGTCTAGACCTGGTAAACTGGATGCTTTTGCCACCCATCTGCGAGTCATCTCGCACGGCAGCTCCGGTCGCCACTTGGAAACATCGAACTCTTCCCGCCGGCAATCTTTGCACTATGTCATCGTCGCCCGAAAGAATTATAACCGCATCCCCTTCACGGCACTCCGCTAAGTTCGGACAACTGACAAAAGTCACCGGCACTAGCGCAGTCAACGCCTCCTGAAGCCGTGTGCCCAGCCCGTCAGACGAAGGGTAAACGCGGATAGCTACTCGAATCATGTCATTGACCGCATGTCGCACAATCCGTTCCCGTCACAGATCGGAGCGAACCCAATCTAAGCCCCGGATCGTACTAGCTTGGAAACCGAAGATCTGCCAATTCCGCCTAAGGCGAAACCACATCCGCTCTCCCTTTGTTTAGAAGTGATTTGTGACGGGCACGCAAGATTCTTACCAGAATAAATTCCGGCAATAGTGCTTTGATTTGAAGTTTTAGATCCCACGTTTCAAACCGACGTAAAAACGCACAGACGTCTGCGCCAAAGCAATACACAGTTCCCATTGCAGCGGACGTTTTCCCACGACCTCGAAGCACTTCCTCATCAATGCCTAACCCCTTTGTCAACGAGTAGCCATACTTGGCAAATCTTGGCTCATACTTCCGCGCAATGTATTGATAATAACGCTTAAAGAAAGACTCCGTCAGGAGCTTGGACCATCGATCGAAATATTTCTTGTTGTAAGATCCGGTTATTTCTGTGTTGCCCATTTCCGAAACACTTGTGCCAATAAATGCAGCAATTTCTCGATGATATTTGGCAGGATTGCCGATGTAATCCTCGTAAGTAAACTCGTATAAGTGTTTCACATGTTTCTTGTCTTCCTCAAAAAGCTCGTGGCAGCGCAGCCAATGTTCAAACAAGCGATGGAGCGAGGTTATCTTCACATTCCACATGATACCGGGCAATCTCATTCCTTGGGTAGCCATACTC
>PNAR01000120.1 GCA_003169715.1 Acidobacteriaceae bacterium
CCCTTTAATAATGCGTTTATCAGGCCTATCTGGTCCAGGTGTCAGGTTACTTCTGGTTGGCCCGTCATCCGAGAGCCAACCACTCTAGATACTGGACTTGGTTTGAGGGCATCACTAGACTATAGCGCTACAAGATGGAGGGATACGGAATGAGTAGACAGGCAGCTTGGTGGAGGTTGAGACGCGCGTTCTATGCGCTATTGGTGTCATCATGCTTTTCTCTGACAGCAAGCGCCCAATTTAGGGTTGTGGACAATTTCACGATCAATTCTAGTGGCCAAAGTTTCGCATTCGACGGCTCGGGCGTAGACGCATACATTGCCCAACAGAACATAGCTGCAGCGATCCGCCAAGTCGCCATTATCGGATTAAACGCGGTTCAGTACGCAAATCAAAAGTATTTCATCCCTATGAAGACTCTTGAAAGGCAGATCACATATGCACAGCGAAACTCAGATTCAGCGAGCGCTCGTGCACTCACCGCAGAGTTGCTTGACCAATAGAACAAACTTCAAAAAAATGACACCGACCTCAACGGAGTGAAAGGTCTGAAGGGCGTGCACGTATTTCTTATGGACAGCGGCTTGACTAATGTCGATGGGTCGTTCTCCTCGTATGTGAGCCAGCTTGGCCAATCGGTGAATAATGCTCAGGCGGTACCGGCACAGATCGACTCATTCATAAAGAGCAATCAAGCGGGGCTGCAGTTGCTCGAATCGGCATGGCAATTTGAGGGGAAGGTTTACGGTGATGGAATGACGTGCGATCAATTGGTCGCCCATGCGACAGGCGCCCTTGGCTTTTCTGTCCCGACATATCCATGGTGTAAGGACTGCAAGACAGTTACAGATGGATGGTTTCGTTATGGAATGGGCCGACTCTATCCCCAAATCCTTGGAGGCGAATCTGGAATTACACTGAGACAACTCGCGGACGACTACATGGCGGACGACCACATGCCGAATAAAGTCAATATACCCATTGGAGCGCTGATAGTCGCAGATGGGCACGCTGCTTTATTTGAAGGCGTTGCCAAGGTCGGCGCTCTAATGGAGTTGATCACTTATGACGCGAATAAAAGTACAGGGTGGACCGTCTCAGTGCTCACTGGCGAACGCAGCCCCGGGACAGCCGGAGCAGACGATTACGGAGTTATCCAACTAACATTTGGCGATCATCAAGTAGGTCAACATGTGACGCGTCTCCAATGGGTCGACCCAACCATCGTTAAGGTGTACAAATTTATCGGTAATCCGACACTCCATGTTGAAGAGCCTAATGCGGTTCTGCAAAAATTAAGGGAAGCAACATGCCGAGCGGATGTAGATTTAGCGATTCAATCAAGATCGACGGCTTGCTCTACGGGGAGCCCGCAAAGCTACTGTGATGCGGCGAGGATAAAAGCCGATCAGGCAACTTCGCGGTGTGCTACTCCGCTAAAGGAAAACCCTATACTCCCGTGAAGGAAACTCAATGATCACCTCTGTTGGGTCGGTATTTGAAAGCTCTTTCTTCCACCAGCCGCCCACTTTAGTCAACAGAAGACGGTCGAGACCACCAAAATGTTCAAACTGAGAAGAGGTTGCATGCACGAGGAGCGAACATTTTACGCAGGCTCAGCGGCAAAAAATTGCTTGCTGGCAAGCGCATGTACGGGCACTAGATTCGAAGAGCACATCTGCTACAGGGCCGACCCAAGTCGTCATTAACTCCCGGCTCGGATTCTCGGCCACTCGGAAGTTATTCTCGAAGGACACGGCGGCGGTGGTGGCCGCGCTGAGCCGTCACGTTCGGAAACTCCCGGCCTCCTTGCGGCGCTCGTTGACCTGGGACCGCGGGTTAGAGATGGCCCAACACAAGAGCTTCACGGTGGCCACGAACGTAAAAGTGTATTTCTGTGATCCGCAGAGCCCCTGGCAACGCGGTACCAACGAAAACACAAATGGACTGCTGCGCCAGTATTTCCCTAAGAGGACGGACTTGTCTGGCTTTTCACAATCCGAGCTGGATAAGGTTGCGCTGCGCTTAAATCAACGCCCGCGAAAGACTTTTGGGGTTCGAGACTCCGGCGAGTAGACTGCAGGCAACTGTTGCAACGACCCATTGAGACCACCCCTGCTTCTCGGAGTGTGGCTTTTGCGTCCCGCCTCGCCTCGCTTGGAGTTCCCGAGGGGCACCGAGCCTAATCTTCCACGGCAGAATTTCAAAGCGGCAGCCAACCGTCCTGGCACTTTCAGGATTGTCCCTGACCGAACGATTCGTAAAGACACTCATAAGAGAACGCACACTGATACAGAATGGGTGAGACAGGATGGCGCAGAGAACGTGGCGCCCACCTCGCGCGTTCGCCGCAGGCTGCTATCTGCCAGGGTGGGGAGTCGCAATACTACTGACCATTGAAACACGTAAGTTACTCATTTTACGTCACGCCTAAAACGCCAAAACCCCAGCCGGCGGTGCACGGCAGGTACACGTAGCCATTCAACGTTCGCCACGGATCTGGAATCAATTTGCTGGGCCGCTTCCCGAAGCGCAAGCGCGCACAGGCAGTGACATTCGCTTTATATTCGCCACACATGATATCATTTCCTTGCGATGGGACAGAGACATCCGCAGCGCTGGACGATGGCAAGAGGCACCCAATCCGACGAGCGAGGGGTGACGCGCAAGATGAAGTCCGAGGCGAAGGCGGCAAGCCGTGGGCTCGCTGCGCAGGAGCCGTGCAGGTTCGAGGTCCCCGAGCAGGAAGCGCTAATATGTCATGAACCCACATAATGCTCCCAGCGGGTGCCAGATTCCTCGCTTACCTCCGGTAGCGCCGAGAGACTCGGGTCACATCATGAGGATGGCTTGAGCTGTAGCCGGCGAGCAGTTAGTATTCTACCCACCGAGTGCCGATTGGTGGAGGTAGGTTCTTGCGAGAATGGTACGAACTGAAGTTCGCTCTCGCGTTTCGATCAAAATTCGGAACAGAGTTTCAGGACTTCTTCGCCTCCATTATGGAGCGCGGTTATCCAGCCGACTTCCAAAAGGTAAAACCGTATGGGAACGTCGGTGACAAGAAGTGTGACGGCTATCATTCTTCTTGCAGCCGCGTCTACCAAGTCTACGCCTCGGAGAAGATGCAGGCCACGGAAACCATTGCAAAGATAGAGGAAGACTTCAATGGTGCCGCCGAGAACTGGAAGGGTCACATGACGTCATGGGTGTTTGTGCATAACCAATGGCGCGGTATACCGCCCGCCGTACTTCAAAAATTGCTGGCTATTAATGGGTCAAACGGGGTAGCCGTAACTCGCTGGTGCGAGCCTGAACTCCACGACGAGTTCTTCAAGCTCTCTCCGGAGAACCAGTCGGTGCTCCTCGGCCCGGTGCCAACTCTGCAGTCGTTAGCCAGAATCCAGATGAAGGACGTCATCGCGGTCGCGAACGTCATAGCGCAGCAGGAGGCGCCACCCCCTGCGGAAATTAAGCAGGTTCCGGCTGGCAAGCTCCGATCGAATTCGCTTTCGCCTTACGTTCAGTCCCTTCTTGCTATGGGGAGCCGCAAGAGCAAGCTCGTAAAGAAGCTTTTTGCTGAGTGGCATGACCCGGAGCTAGGCGACCGGATAGCGAGGGCCTTTCGGATCAAGTACGAGGAGTTGCGGGCGGCGGACATCCTGGCCGATGAAGCTTTTTTTGAATTGTGGAACTTCGCGGGCGGCCGCTTGCAGGATTCCATTGCTCATGAGGCGGCCGTCCTTGCTGTTCTCGCCTTTCTATTCGAGGAGTGCGAAATATTTGAGGCGCCGCCAGTTGAGGCATCGAGTTGATTCTTCCCACGAAGCGGCTCCCACAAGACAGGGCGCTGATCGCCATAGGGGCAGACGTATTGGTTCTACTCTCGCGTCCCCAAACGGTTTCGAAGCTCTGGGAGGATATCAAATCGCGGAGGCTTGCTCGAAAGACCTCCACCCCGCTGCCCTTTGACTGGTTTCTGTTGTCGCTGGATTTTTTGTTCGTCATCGGTGGGATCGAGCTGCGGGAAGGGCGACTTTATCGGACCAACCAATGATCCACCGGATATACAGTTCGTCAAAGACCTTCAAGGAGCTGCGCTTCACCGCTGGGATGAATGTGCTCCTGGCAGACAAGAGTCCTTCCTCCACAGCCAAGCACACGCGTAACGGCGCCGGCAAGTCTAGCCTCCTGGAGATAATTCATTTTCTTACTGCGGCCGACTGCCCAGAGGACTCGATTTTTCGCTTCCCTGAACTAGTTGAATATCGTTTTGGGATGGAGTTTGACTTCGGCGGCAAGGTCGTCGCGGTCGAGCGCTCCGGCCGGGCTCCGAATGAAATGATAATCGCGTCGGGAGACACTTCCGGCTGGCCGATTCAGCCCGAGACATCTTCTGAATCCGGGGAACGGGTGATGGCGGTCAAAGAATGGAGCAGAGTTCTCGGCGCCCTCATTTTCAAGTTGGAGGATTTTGTGGGCAAGGGCCACGTGCCCTACGCGCCGACCTTCCGCTCGCTGTTCCCGTACTTTGTGAGAAGACTGCCCGGTGGATTTACCGAACCGCACTTGCACTTCGTTCAGAGTAAGCCGGCGGGTTGGCAGGTAGGCGTCACCTACCTCCTGGGGTTAGATTGGACAATCCCACAAGCATGGCAAGTCGTACGCGACGAGGAAGAGGAAATCAAGAAGCTTCGATCAGTCGTTGGGGAGGGCGATCTGGCTGAGATCGTTGGCAAGAAGGCGCAGCTCCGAACGGAGATTGCGACGGCTGACAGTCTTACAAGCAGATTCCGGGAGCGACTCGAAAACTTTCAGGTGCTTCCGGATTTTCGGGACTACGAGCGGCGCGCATCTGCGCTCACCCAGCAGATTTCCGACCTATCGGACACGAACACGCTGGACGAGGAGATGCTCGTCGAGCTAGAGAGGGCAGTCTCGGAGGAGAATCCTCCTCAGATTGCCGACCTCGAGCGCGTGTACAAGGAAGCCGGAATTACTTTGCCTGACGCGGCTCTCAAGAGGTTTGACGAAGTCCAGCGCTTTCACGAGTCGGTCATCACAAACCGCAAATCCTATCTGAACGGGGAAATCCAATCTGCAAAACGCAGAATAGAAACTAGGGAGAGCCAGAAAAGGGCCCTTGACGTCGAACGGCTCCAAGTGATGGGCATTCTGAAGTCTCACGGCGCCCTGGACCAATTTTCCAAGCTACAGGCAGAGTACGGGCGCAAGACGGCTGATCTGGAACTACTGAAAAAGCGGTTTTCTGCGGCTGAGAAGATCGAGGAAGGACTTGCCAGACTAAAGATAAGGCGCCAAGAGCTTCTGCTTCGACTGGAACAGGATTATTCGGAGCAGTCCGCGACGCTCAACCGCGCGATCGTCACGTTCGAGGAGATATCAGCGCAGCTCTATCAAAAACCGGCGAAATTCACGCCGACCGAGACGTCAAATGGCCCCTTTTTCAAAATCGAGGTCGAAGGGGAACGCAGCCCCGGCATCGGAAACATGCAGATCTTTTGTTTTGACATGATGCTTATGCAATTAGTGGCCGCGCGCGGCATGGGGCCAGGTTTTCTAGTTCACGATAGCCACCTTTTCGATCCGGTGGACAGTCGGCAGGTGGGCACAGCTTTGAAACTTGGTGCGACGCTCACTCAAGATAAGAATTTCCAGTACATCGTTACCCTCAATTCAGACAAGCAGATTGAAGGCCCCGCTGACTTCAAGGTCTCTGATTACGAGATGCCGATGAAGCTAACAGACGCAACTGCCACCGGCGGTTTGTTCGGGGTCAGGTTCGGGTAACTTACTTTATGCTCCGTACGAAGGGGGCTACTTATCGTCAAAGTCTTTTAACCAATCGACCATGTCGTTCTCCAGTGCCTGGGCTAAAGCTTGCATTTCTTCAGACGAAAGATCTTGTTTGCCAATGTTCTCCAAATCCTCCCAGAGTTCCGCTGCTCTATGTTGGAATTTCTTTTTATCGCTATCGGTTATGAGCAAGTCCCTACCAATATCACGATGCTGAGTCCGACGAAGTTCTCCGTGAATCCTTGCCAGAAGACCCATCACGGACCTAGTGAAGGAAGCCCTTGGTGAACCGCCTGGCAACAGTTGATGTTGGTGGAGCTCGCGACATCGGCTTGCAATCGGCGCGTGATCAAATGAAATGGGCCTAGGCTCATGACCAAAATCATTCCTCACTTTTCTGATAAGGTGCAATTCCCGCCTAGCATTGGGGCCAATTAGGCCGAGCGCGTACGCTATGTCAATCCGTGAGGACAAAGTACCGAGTGGTCCAGCGGGCTCGAAAAGCTCCTTAACGACTTTTCCATCATCCGTGAAATAGAATGTCAATAATTCCGCCAGCTGGTCTTCCAGGTAGGCAGCCGCCATTAGGGCGCAACCGCGGTCCGTCTCAGGAGTAAGACTGCGTCGGAACTCGAAAGCCGCTTTCGCCTTATCAGAAGACTTTATAGTTTTCATTCTTTTTAACCTCACGGAGTTACGCGGAGCGTCGGCATTGCTCCTCCTCACTTGCGCGCGCACCTGCGGTCAACAGGCAGCCAGCAAGGCAGGCAACGTGTTGACCACCCGTAGTTTGTAACACTATCCCACGGAGAAAATAAGCCTTTACACAGGACCTTAAATGTGTTATATATATCACAGTATGGCAAAGCCATGTAACACGCAGCAGGCCGCCAGCGCCGTAGGCATATCTGTCATGACGCTGCACCGCTGGGTTACAGCTGGCAAGGTAAAGGCGCCCAAGCTGCGCATACGGAACGGCAGAGCCGTACGGCTGTGGGGTAAGGCGGGTTTGGCTAGCCTGCGTAGGCTTAAGCAGAAAATTTACTGCAAGGGCAGAGGAAGGAAGAAGGGATACAAACGGAAATAAAGAACGGGACGCGCCGGTGCTGAAACACCAAACGCGCCCCTAACCATATCGACCTGGATTGGAGGCCAACATGGCTGCGAAGGAAAGTAGCACCCACGCAACGTTCCCTCAAGTTGTCCGTGGCGCGGATCTAGACAGACGCGCCGTTTTGTACTCCAGAGTCAGCACCACCAACGGCCAAGACCCCGAAATGCAATCCCGAGAGATTCGGGAATACTGTCTGCGCCGTGGTTGGCCGCTTGTAGGCGAGTATGTAGACATTGGCATCTCCGGCGCCAAAGAGCGCCGTCCACAACTGGACCGCCTAATTGCAGACGCACACAAGCGAAAATTCGAGGTTGTCGTTGTTTGGAAGTTCGATCGGTTTGCCCGGTCTGTCTCTCACTTGCTACGTGCCTTAGAAACATTCCGTGCCCTCGGCGTCGAATTTGTTTCCCTCTCCGAACAAGTCGATACATCCACACCCACCGGCAAAATGATTTTTACGGTGCTTGGTGCTGTGGCCGAGCTAGAGCGCAGCCTTATTGCCGAGCGGGTACGGGCAGGCCTGCGCAACGCCCGTGCCAAAGGCAGGCGGCTGGGCAGGCCAACGAAACAGGTAAACGCGGCCCAAATAGCGGCCCTGCGGGCCCAGGGCCTGCCCTGGCGGCGTATAGGGGCCAGCCTGGGGGTAAGCGCTGCAACGGCCTACGCCGCCAGCAAAGGGCGTTTATAAAACCCTAGTGGCCGGGGTGCGGCAAGTGGCTCATTTAGCAGGCCCCTTCAGGGCCAAAACGGTGTTTGTAAATCACATGTTTTGCAAACGGGTTAGGTAGGCACAAAGGAGGCAACGGCATGAAGCTGTTTTGGGTAAGCAAGCGGCTGGCATTTGGCAGTGCAATAACAACCAGGGGGCACGTGGAGCAACTCCAGACTTTGGGCATCACCCATGTGGTCAATCTCAGGCACGGTAAGCACCGGAAAGTGGTACGGCAGTTCAAGAGCTTGTGGTTGCCGTTCCCTGACGACAAAAAACCGCGCCCGAAGTGGTTTTACCGGCATGCGCTTCGCTTCTACCTAAAGGCCATGCACAAACCAAATTCAAAATTATTCGTTATGTGTCACCACGGAATTTGCCGCAGCGCGTCGCTCACATATTTTTTTCTTAGGCTCTCAAAGGAAGGCTCGAAGCAAGCGGAAGCGCTGGTGCGCAAGGCACGACCGGCTGCCATCATTGTTACTGCCTATCGGGAATCTTGCGAAGCATTCCTGTTGCGAGCCAGAAGGTGAGAAAGCGGCGGAGTGAGGCATACCGTTCTGCTGCCAGACGGTGCCCAAAATCTGTCCAGTCAAACGCCCCGGAAAAGCTGCGTAATGGGAATTTGGAGTGCCCTTGCAATCTTCTCGATGTTGACCAGCGCCACGTTCCGCTCACCCCGTTCGATCCCGCCGATGTAGGTCCGGTCCATTTGACACATGTCCGCAAAAGCTTCTTGGGAAACGCCCAGCTTTTGCCGCTGTTGGCGTAACACCCTCCCAAATCGCACTCGAATGTCCTGAGGCATTTATGTTTAGGCGTCATCTTGGATAGCCTCTGTTTATGTGTCCACGGACTATGAGTATCATTGCCATCACGGTGATGAACTTAAGATGGAATTGATCAAACAGTTCGGTGAGCGGTGGGCACGCAATTCTGAAAATATAAAAGATAAGCGTATGCCCGGAAAAAAGAAGGGCGGACAGGGAGTTTACATTCTGTATGACGGCTCGACGCCGGTCTACATTGGGAAGGGGAACATTCGAGCGCGTCTCATGGACGCGGACATGGATAAAAGGCGGAAAGACTCGTGGGACCACTTCAGTTGGTATGTGATAAGGACAAGAGCTTGATACACGATGTAGAAGTTCTTCTGATCAGGATACTTCCCATTTATCTCAGACACCTCACGCGGCAGCGTGGACACTTCAAGGTTGGAAAATTCGACCGACCGCAAAAAATCAAACAGAAGACCAAAACACCAAATTACATTAGTCCTCCGAAATTCATGAGGTAAAGAAAACACCTTCTGCCGGTTACCCCTGCACCGTTTTTTCTGACGATCAATGAGGACACCCTGGCATCTTTGGGGCGTTCGCGTGTGGCTGTTTTGCGGCTACCGATTCAAGTACGCACCTGGACCGCTATCCTACTGTTCCCTTGACCGCGAGGTCGCAGAGCTTCTGTTTGACGAGGTGAACCAGCTGCGTGCTATCCGTGAGCGTCGCAATTTCAGTGGTAGTGATCACGATGAGGCGACGGCCTTCCCGCAATGCCGCGGCGATAATAGCATGAGCAGCAGTCAGGTCGGCGGGATCACCGGTGATGCCGAGCGTAGTTACAAGAATACCAAACGTCAGACCCCTATTTCGCAATTTCGAATCAAACCAGTTTAGCTCTGCGCTTCCGACATTCGTCGACCAGTTCTTGCATTCAACGAGGATGATATTCGGGAGGAAGAAAAAACCATCTGTAGCACCGTAATTCCAGAGAGCAACATCGATTTCTTCCGTCTGGAAGGCATTCAATTCATTGCGGTGAGTTATCGCGACTCCAGGCACCTGTCCGGAGACATAGCACACGAGGTCTTCAAGCGCTTGGCCCTGCTCAGCCGTGTTCGCTCCATTTTGTCCAGCATCTATGTAGCCCTGAACCGTAGCCTGGACAATCGCGGCCATCAGGACTTCACGCCGTGCACGCGCTCGTTGCGGAGATCACGAATCACCTCCGGGAAGGCTCTCATACGAAGTGCTTCGAGGAGTTCCCGAAGTGACATAACAAGGACATTAGGCTGAGCAATGCCCGTTAGCTGGCCCCCGGATGTCGGACCCTCGCCGTAGAGCAAGAGAGCCCATCTAGCGCCAGAACTCGACAAATAGGATGTGAGCTGTTCAACTGCTTGCTTCGCAGATGTCTTGTTCAGAAGGCGTGCCTTGATTTCAATAATGAGAGGATTGCCAACGAATGGTTGGAGGACATCGGACCACACGGCCAAGTCGGCGCCGCGGTCCCCTTCAGCCGACGCCACCACCATATCCGTGCCGGCATTTCGCAGAGCGTCGCTAACAATCGTTTCCAGAGCGCCTTCATCCCCACTCTGACGCCACCGCTCAAGCCTTTCGAGTAGAAGGTCGGCCTGTGCCCCGAGTGCCTTCCGCTCAAACGGCTTTCGGGTTTTCTCAGGCTGATGGTCTGCTGGAGCTGACAAGAACTGCTCAAGCGCAAAATCCAGAGCTTGACGATTGTTGACCCACATTTCCGAGATGAACTCTTTTCAACGAACCTTCGGGTGCTATCTTTCATCAGTATTTATGCGGGTCTAAACGCAGTGAAGACGCCTCGGAGGTGCACACCCCGTGGGTGAGAAACAAAATCA
>PNAR01000080.1:0-2828 GCA_003169715.1 Acidobacteriaceae bacterium
CTAGTGGGATGGTGGAGGTGCAACGCCGGAACATTGGTTTCAAAGTTCGACCCAATTCACAGCAGTTCGAACGCATGCGTTCGCGACGTTGACATTCGAGAATGAGGAGGACATGTCATGGGGGAAGCAACCGCAATGAAGAAAGTCGAAGAAACAAACAAGCCAATCCGCTTTGCATCGATGTTCGAGCAAATGGAGGAAACGTTTAACGCCCTGGCTCGCCGGGCTTATGAAATCTTCGATGGCAACGGCCGCACCTTCGGCCACGATCTGGATCATTGGTTCCAGGCCGAACGCGAACTGCTGCATCCGGTCGCACTGAATATCGAGGAAACGGCGGAAGCGTTTCAGGTGAAAGCCGAAGTTCCGGGGTTCAGTGAAAAGGAGCTGGAGATCGGTGTAGAGTCGCAACGCTTGACGATCACCGGGAAGCGCGAATGCTCGAAGGAAGAAAAGAAGGGCAAGACGGTTTGCACCGAGAGTTCCTCGGACCGGATTTTGCGTGTGCTGGAACTGCCCGCTGAAGTCGAAGCGGACAAGGCGACTGCCACGTTGAAGAACGGGGTGCTGGAACTTACTTTGCCGAAAGTGGCCCAAGCGCAACCCGTTCGGATTCATCCGAAGGCGGCGTAGGCCTTGGGTAGCAGGGGCGGCCGGGAGAATGAGATTCTTCCGGCTGCCATCGTTTGACGAGACACCGAAAGGACAAATGCCATGGCGCTCATTCACCGGGTCGAATACCTTCGAAAAGAGCACAAGGGGCTTCTGGAATTGGCGCGGCGCATCGAAGCGGCGCTGGCGTTGGCTGGCCGCCAGGCTGTCCTCGACCATGAACAGAGCCTCGCGCAGCTGCGCGAATGCGAGCACAGCTTAGGGGGCGTGGTCGAACACTGTCACGCCGACGACCGGATTGTCGAATCCACGCTGCACGAATATGCAGGCGAAAACGAACGAGCCAAGAATGAGGAAGAGCACCGGGACCTTTTGCGCAAGGTCGCCACGTTTCGTGACGAATTGCGGTTCGCAACGGTGGATCGCCTGCGGGAGGCGAGTATTGCAGGACATGAATTTGTGAGAACGCTGCAAACCCATGTCGCCGGCGAGTCGGAATTGCTCGACCAAATTGTTCCAGTCCGACCGCTCCGGTCAGCCGCAGTTTGTCCGATTAGATAGCATCCCTTTGTCACGCCTCCCGTTCTTCATTCTCATTCCAGTCACCCAGCTGGCCAATGTACCTGCTCGGTCCACAAACTCTTGCTCCGCTAGATTGGATTCATTACGGGTTTTCTTGTCAGGACGGGGCTTGTCCGCCGGATATTTCTTGCGATCCTTTGACCTGCTCTTTGCAACTCTTTTCATGTCGCCCACCCCTTTTGATACCTGCCCTGGATTTATCAACCTCGCGTTGAGTATTGCTAATGTCACTCGTGGAAGCGGTGACCTGTGATGCGCAGCGGTGTGACGTGACTCACAGTCCCTTACTCCTCAGGGACAATCCTCATTTGAACTCGCGTGTCGAATTCTTCACCCGTTCGAATTCCCATAGTGAAGCAGAACAAGGTTTTCGATGTGCTGCGGAAATTCTGGCCGGAAGTATCGCGGAAATGTGAATCTGCCGTTTTTTCGCGGTACCTGCGATATCGAACCTGCTGAGAAAGTTTCGGATGCCTGCGATCACCTTATTCGGTGATGTGCGTCACCGCGATTCCAAACGCCTGATCTGAAGATGGACGTGCTATGTAGGAGCGGTTAGAAACCAGGTACCAGAGGATTAAACGCCATGAAAATAAGAGAACTGATGTCCACACCTCCATGCTGTTGCCGACCGGAGACAAATTTGGGTAGTGCGACGGAAATGATGTGGCACACCAACTGCGGATTTCTTCCCGTGGTTGGAAATGACGGCAAGGTTTTTGGAGTTATCACGGACCGCGACATCTGCATTGCTTTAGGCACGCGAAATCGCCTGGCTGGCGACGTTTCCGTGAGGGACGTCATAACTTCACAGAAACTCTTCTATTGTGGTCCGGAGGATGATGTTCATGTTGCGCTGCAGGCCATGGAAGCTGGACGGGTCCGCCGTTTACCAGTCATTGACCACGACGGTTCCCTCGCCGGCATAATCTCAATGGACGACATTCTTCCTAAAGCGACAGCCGCGACGCTTGGAGCACAACCGGAGCTTTCTAGCGACGAAATCGTGCGAGCGTATTGCGCTATTACATCGCCACAGGTCATGACCAAGCGCGCCGTAGCGTGAGATCGACCCACATGCAGAACGTTAGGGCACGCGGCCGCGCCACCAAAAAGGCCATGCGGCCCGTCAACAAGAGTACAACATTTGGATCGTGAATAAGTATTCTCGACGGTCGCATAAACACGCTTACAGGTTGATTGGGAATACGGTGGGATAAATCGAAAACCATTGCGGCATGGGAATGTGCTCACGCCTTTTGGACACGAAGGTTAGTATAGGAGCGGTTTTGCGTCCCCCGGTTACCTAAGAAAGGCTGCATGAAACGTATTGCGGTACTTACCAGTGGAGGAGACGCACCGGGGATGAATGCTGCTGTGCGAGCGGTGGTTCGTACGGGGATTGACAAGGGCTGGGAAATGTTCGGTGTGCGTTACGGCTATGCTGGTCTCCTCGAAGACAATTTCGTCCAACTTGGAGCTCGGGACGTAAGCAACATCATCCAGCGAGGCGGAACCTTTCTCGGCAGCAGGCGTTGCGATGAATTCAAGCAGGAACAAGCCCAATGGAAGGCCATCGGGATTCTTCGTCAGCGCGAGATCGATTCTTTAATTGTGATCGGTGGAGACGGCTC
>PNAR01000080.1:2899-3147 GCA_003169715.1 Acidobacteriaceae bacterium
GCGTTTCTTGTCGAGGTGATGGGTCGCGACTGCGGCTATCTGGCATTGATGTCCGGAATTGCGGGCGGCGCGGAGTGTATCGTTCTCCCGGAAGTCGAAACAGATCCACATGCCTTGGCTTGCGAATTACGGGCGGCGTATACGCGTGGTAAATGCCACGCCATTGTGGTGGTCGCAGAAGGCGCCCGTTACAACGCCGAAGGGCTTTCTAGATATTTCAAGGAGCACCACGACGGCACTGGTTTTGA
>PNAR01000389.1 GCA_003169715.1 Acidobacteriaceae bacterium
AGGGGCGCCCTTTTATAATGTGTAGTTTCAGATGTCCGATAACGCGATTAGCGGGAGTTAGGCGTCAGCGTTAGACCGATCACCGGTGGTTATCGGCGTCATGAACGAGTGGCAGACGTTCTTGAATCTTGCAGCCAACGTCCTAGTTCTGCTCGAAGTAGCCTAAAGTCGATTGGTTTCGAGAGGCAGGCTCTGCAGCCTGCCGTGAGGACGCGCTCCTGTTCTGCCATCAGAGCGTGTGCCGTCACGGCAATCACGGGGATTTCATGAGTCTCCGTTTTTTGCCTCATCCAGGCGAGAAGGTCTAGGCCATCATCTTTCCCGAGATTGATATCAAGTAAAACGGCATCGGGAAGCCGCTTCGAAAAAATCGCGTAACTGGCCTCTAAGTCTGCGGCGGACCAAACCTCATAGCCTTCCATTTCGAGCCAGTCACAGAGTAGCTCGCGGTTGACCTGATTATCTTCGACGACGAGGATGCAGCAATTCAAGCGGGCTCCAAGACCGTTGAGGTTATGACGCGCTCCAACTGCTTAATCAACGGATCCTGCCATGCATTGTGTTTTCTGAAAAGTGATTCAGCATGGGCGTGGAGGTACCTTTCCTCCTCTTTGGTCAGATCCTTGCTGGTCAGTACGAACACGGAAAGATCGGCGGTGCGAGGATTAGAGCGCCACTCATCCAGCAATTCAAAACCGCTCATTTTTGGTAAGACCAAATCCAGAATAACGAGTTCAGGAAGAGACTTCTCCACGCTAGCACGGGCCTGGGCACCATCTGTTGCAGTGCTCACTGCGTAGCCGTACGCCTTCAGCAGTTCGACAATTATCTCAAGCGTGGATACATCATCTTCGACTACGAGAATAGATCTTCTCGGCGCCGCTCCGCCGCGGGAGCTGAGACAACGCTCCACCGCTGCCAGCAACGTTGCTTTGTCCACGGGTTTAATCAAATACTCGTCGGCGCCGAGCGCAGTCCCAACTCCAGGCTGATCCACAATCGTCACGACAATGACGGGGATCTTTGACGTACGCGGGTCATTTTTCAACTGCAGCAAGATCTCAAGCCCGTGGACTGGCTGCATGAGGAGGTCCAACGTGATGGCATCCGGCTGGTGCTCCGCCGCCATTTCCATGGCGCGTTCCGGCTGGCCACACTTCAGCGTTTCGTACCCTGAAGAGGTAAGTTGCGACTGGATAAGTTGCCCAGTTACCGTATTGTCTTCAACAATTAGAATTCGCGGGGCTTTGCGCGCCCTTGGCACGAGTCCTGGGACCTGAGCGGGCTGATCCGGCGCGATCGCTACGCGCGGCAGAGAAAAATAGAAACACGCACCTTCACCGGGTAGGCTTTCGATTCCCAATTTGCTGCCATGTAGCTCAACGAGACGCGCAGTGATAGCTAGTCCCAAACCTGTGCCCTCAGTGGCGCTACCCGTTTCTCTCGAACGAAAAAATGCTTCGAAGATCCGCTGTTGTTGTTCGGGTGGAATTCCGGGGCCGTTATCTCGTACTTCGATCCTGACTTGGTCTTCCATCTGCCTTGCAGCCAGTTCGATCCGGCCACCGTCCGGTATGAATTTAACCGCATTGCCGACAAGATTCACAAGCACTTGCTTAAATCGCATGGGGTCAGCGCGGACCTGTAGGTTGAGTTCAACCTGTTGAAGGAGTTCTTGAGATTTTTTCTCCGCCAGTGGAAAAAGGGCGCTGATCACTTCGGCAAATGCGGATGTCACGGATACATCCTCGTGGGCGAGCTCCATTCTGCCCGCTTCGATTTTGGAGAGGTCAAGGATATCGCTGATCAGCTTGAGAAGGTGTTTGCCGCCTGTATGTATGTGATCGACATAGCGCTGTTGGCGATCATTCAATGGGCCATAACGCTCATCGGCGAGGAGATCAGAAAAACCAAGAACCGCGTTCAACGGGGTGCGCAGTTCGTGGCTCATGGTGGAAAGGAATTGATCCTTGAATTTACTGGCTCGCTCAAGCTCTTCTTTGGCCTGGAGGATCGAAGACGAAAAGACCTCCACTTCGCGTTTGGCTTCCTCCAGCTCGGCCGTACGCTCCGTGACGCGCTGCTCTAACTGATCATGCGCTCGTTGAAGTGCCCCCTCGTTTTGCTGGATTTGTTCCAACATTTCGTTGAAGGCCTCGATCAAGATGGCCAATTCCCCGCGTCCTCCGGTCGGGGCCGCGCGAACAGAATAATTTTTATCTCGTGAAACGATTTTGGCCGTCTGTGCCAATTGCACGATAGGTTGGGCCACCGTTTTGCGAAATAACGACGACACGAAAAGTGCCGCCAAGAGGCTTGCAATCAGGACAGCTCCTGCAATTCCTTGATAGCGTCTTAGGCGCTTGTTCAAATCCTCCGCACTGGACCGGAGATACACGACCGCGGCTGGCTTTCCCTGAAATACGATAGAGCGGACGAGTACGATTTCGTCATTGCTGAGCCAATGGATTTCCGTTTCACCCTGAGGCATGGGGAAGGTTGCCGGAAGCCTGCCACCAGGTTCATTCGAATAGGACGCGAACAGCCGGCCATCAGGCGTGTAAATCCCACCGGACAGGATATTGTGCGCGGCTTTTAAGGCGGAGAGAGTATTCTCGCACGATTGCGGATCGTTGAATTGCAACGCGGAGATGCTATTCGAGCCGATAATCTGAGCCTGGGTAGAAAGATTCCGTACCATCGCATCACGAAAGGTGAGCTTGTCGTAGCCTATAAATGCCGTGCACGCCAAGAGCAGGGCTGTACCACTGACGAGCATGTTCATCCAAGTGAGTCTGCGGATGATCGAACTGTCCTGAAATTTAAGCATCTCGATCAATCTCCCGACCGACTATTGCGTACGCTGGCTGCCACTTTGAGGAGTTCGGAACTAAATACCAGTTTGCTATTTTCGGCACTCGCCAAGTTGACCTCGAATCGGACCTTGTTGCCTTCGAGCAAGAACTGGATCATGCCCCCTCGTCGCGTGAAACCCGGCATATCGCTCACGGTCAGAACCCCGCCGCCACCCAGCGCGGCGAGGATCTCCTTTAGACGTTTCTCTTCTGTCGAGCTAATGAATAGGATCCGGCAATCCACCGCGTCTTGAAGCTTTGAAATGCGACGCAGCACAACGGGTTTACCGTCCAAGGTTTCACCGGCAAGAGTGGAGTCGAGAATCGCACCAAAAGGATCTTGGCCGAACACGCAGACGGGGAAAGAATCTCCCTTGCTGGCAGGAAGGGTCCCAGGCCATTTGACGTATTTTCCAAAATTGTAAAGATAAGTGGCCTTGACCTGATACTCATTGGGATCGGATTGTTGCGCGAAGGCAGTCGTTCGAGCGGTGAAGCTGCAGGCCATCACCACCAACCAGCAAATAATCAAGACTGTCGTCGCAGGCCGACGCTTACTTCCATGCGTATTGGGCGAAACGTGGCTGCAGCAATTTCTAGAGGTCATGATGAAGCGTCTCGATCACCTTTTGCCTGTGCTCCATGTGATCTTCAGATACGCAGCTCTCTCAATCCCCACAATTGTGTTCACGTCGGCACCAAACTCCGGATGGCGTGGCTGCAGCAGGTTTTGTCCGACCAAGGAAACTTCCCACTCCGGTTTCAGCCGCCAGCCAAACCGAAGGTCGGCTGTAGTATAGGCCTCGACCGCTTGCGCAGGCAGAGCCGACACGTACCGAACTGTTGCGTCCAATTCTAACTTCTTCGGGAAATTGAAGAGCGATTGCAGTACAAACTCGTGGTGCGGGCTCGAACCGTTGTCGGAAACGGTGTTGATGTTATCCGTAAATCCCGACTTGTCGTTGACTCTCAGGTGCAGGTAGGAGTAAGAACCCTTCAATTCCCACCAACCATTCGGTTTCCAGTGGGGTGCAATCTCTATTCCCCTAGTGACGCCTTTTAGAGCATTCGCAAGTGGCAACTGCAAAATCAAATGCGCCGGCGAAGGCGAAGATTCGGCAAAGGCGGTGCCGGCCCCATAGCCATATAGGTCGTCATAGTCGTTGTTGAACGCGGTGACGTCCAGGTACAGGTTTTTTGCAATTAAGGTGCGGTAACCGAGTTCGTAACTTATTAGCTTTTCAGAATCAAAATTCTTGCTTCCTAGTACTCGCAGAAAAACGGGCGGATTCGGGGCCAAGAAAACGGTGAGTTGTAAGTCCTGATCGAGACGCGAAGGTGTGCGCACTGCGCGGGTGATGGCCCCCCAGAAGCTTTGGTGTTCCGTGGGTGTCCATAACAAACGTGCGTTCGGCTGGATTTCGAAACCACTGTAATTGTTGTGTTCAAACTTTGAACCGAGCGTTATTGAGAGACGGTTCCGCACGATCGGAATTTGGTCTTGGAGAAACCAGCTGTAAATACTGTCTGTTTCCCGGTGAGGCTCAAAATCAAGCGTCTCGAACTTCTGGATAATGGTATCGGGACTCCAGCGCGCGCCCACACCAACGAGGAAATCCTGGTGACCCTTGAGCGTCAAATGGTAGAGAAAATCGATGTCGACAGTATTCCGAATTTCATCGAGCTGAGGACTCAAGCGCGATGTCCGGTCGTAGTACGCTTGAACCTGGATATCTGAATCCCCATCGAGTTGGCGCCGCCAGTGTCCCATCAGATTCCCGCCGGAGATGTTGTGCGGGCCGTCGAATACTTGTACTGAAGGGGGCGAATACAAGGAGACCGCAACTCTCTCGCCGTCACTTCCCTTGTACATATCTCCTTGCAGCGAGAAGGTGTCGCGAGCGCTCACGTTCCAATCGGTTCGAAAGCCCAGTTGCCCCATTCTCCAGTCGTCGAAGTTTGCACCATCTGGGTGAAATTCCGGGCCGCGTATGAAGCCTTTGCCATATATCCGGTAATTGAGGTCTTTGGGGCCCTTAGCTCCGTAACGAGCTGCGGCGATGCCTTGGTCAACATTTCCACCACTCGCCGAGGCTAAACTCCCATTTGTATCGCTCGCGTTCTTGGTGATGATGTTGATCACGCC
>PNAR01000413.1 GCA_003169715.1 Acidobacteriaceae bacterium
GAGATGCGCGCGCTCAAGAACATTGATGTCGCTTTCGTGTGCATGAACCTGCCGTACACGATGCCTCCCGATGAGGCCGCCGACGCAGTTCGCGCATTTCACCCTAAGGTTGTTATTCCTTACCACTATCGCGGGTCCGATCTCACCGTGTTTCAAAAAAGATTGGAAGGGACCGGCATCGAGGTGCGGTTACTCGACTGGTATCCCAAGGAATAAACAACTAACTAACTTCGCAAACCGCGATGTCGGTCAGCGCGAAATCGCCACCCTTGGCGAGAATCGGTTCGCCGGATGTCTTAGCCAGCGCGTAAGCGAAGCAATCGCCGAAATTAAGCGCTGCCGGATGGTGGCCTTTGCCGTATTTGCGCCACGCGGAGCGGGCAATATCCGCCTGATCCGCATCCACGGGAACGATTTCTAGATTGGCGCGCACCACGAAGAGATCAAACTCGCGGCCAGCCGCCTCACCTTGCCGGCTCTCGATAACAATGCCAGCTTCGAGAACACTTGCGGCGGAGACAAGCCGATCTCCAGAGGCCGTGATGGCATCGAGAAATGCCTGACGTTCTGGTTCGCCAAAGAAGATGGCTACAACAGCTGATGTGTCAATCACCATAAATTGCGCATCAACGCGGAAGGCCGTGCTCATCGTAGCCGAGGATTTCGTCGGGCCTCCGCCGATCCAGAACAGGTAGCTGGTCCACGCGGCGAAGGATCTCCTCTAACTGGCGCGACAGAATTTGACCTTTACGTTGTTGCTTGAGCCGGTCGAGACGTTCTTCCAGAGCCTTTTGGATTGCCGCGGTTAAAGATTCTCCTGTTGCGGCAGCCACCTTTCTAGCCAAGCGTTCTGTGGCGTCATTCTTGATACTTAAGGCCATATTGAAGTAGTATATATCAAGATATTGAATTATATAAATGCCCAATCTTAGGCAACTACTTGTTGCGGCCGTGCTCTTGGGAAGGTGGGCTAGCGGCCAACAGAATCCGACTCTCGGGGATGTACTCAAACAGGAAAGCGTTCCCGTTCCTCTGGTCGCAATTCCTCACCTCGACTCGCGAATCACGAGCTATGCGACGTTGAACGACGATCAGGAATTTCTGGTCGCATATTATCTTGATAATCCAAAAAACGAATTGCGATTTCCTCTATTTGTAGCTCAATTTAACAGGCAGAGCGGACAATGGCGCCACGCCGAACTCAATAACACAAAAGTGCAAATCTTCGGGGCAACGGACCACGTGATTCAAGACGATTGCTTGGGATCCGTATTGGACATTTCGCGTCACGGCGACAATTATTTCCTTAACTTGCACTTCAACCCCTCAGCTGGATGTTTGCTCATCTTGAATAAGGATTTAACTGTCAGTCATACCCTCGCCGGGTGGCCTGCCGCGTTTTTCAAATCTGGGTCCTTCGCCTGGATAGGCGACATGGTGCACTTCTCCGATATTCACGCTGAAACGCTGTTCCTGTACGACCCTGTGACCCACAAAAGCCAACAAGTCTATCCGCAGAAAAGCGATCCTCTTCGCGATGATTTCAGCACGCGACTCGAAAAGGTGATCAACAAAAATCAATGTGCTGAGAACAACTGGGCTTGCGAGCCAGACAGATTTGCAACCGAGATCGGCTCTGTCGAAGTAAACGATGAGAGCCATGCTCTGGCATTTCACGCTGCTTTCGAAACCGAAGGCTTTTTAACGCGCGAAGAAACCGACAGATCAGGCCAGTGGTATGACGATGACTATGTTTACTTCTATCAATTCAATCCATTGCGATGGCGGGAGTCTTCCATTTACGATTTGAAGCCTAAGTTCGGGACCGATTCCTTGAAAGAACTGTTGGCGCCAGCAAAGCTCAAACAAGTATTCTCAACGCCAAGTCCACAATAAACAGAACTACGCTTTGAATATTTCCTCCACCGGTTTGCGAAACGTTTTGCCAATTTTTAGGGCCAGCGGCAAACTGGGATCGTATTTCTCGGTCTCGATGGCGTTGACCGTTTGTCTCGAAACGCCCAGACGATCAGCTAGGTCGGCCTGCGTCCAATCCAACTGAGCGCGCAGTTCTCGCACGCTATTCTTCACCGGTACCTCCAGCTCGCGATGCATAGACCAAGTCCCCAGAGTCCAATCATCGTCGTCGCCACCCAAATTAAATCTACCGGCGGCAACCCTGCGTTTTGCAGGAACCCGTAGGTAAAGATGATCAGTAGAGAAGCTGGAAAAGAAAGCGACAAGCCTTCCAGGTGAATGCGGCGATGGAGCTCGTCCAGCCCGCGATAGAATCTGACGACCGCCCACACCGCGAAAGGGGCGGGCAGCACCGGAAGTAGCGCCCATAAGACCCGCCACGATGAATGTGGATTGCTTTTGAGCACATGTATAGACACAGGAAGCAGGATGAAGTAACCCAGCATTGCAGCCCCAAACTCCTTCCGATATCTCTTCGAGTTAGCATCCATCTCAATCCTCCATGTCAAGCATGCTTGACATGTGTGAATGTAAAGGACGCTTTACATTCTGTCAAGTTTTTTTAACTGAAGTAAATGAAGCGCGAATGCTGACGTTTCCCCAAAGTTACCCTGGAGCGGCGACCAGCCATCGGTCAGAACAGCGTCTTGCCAGTTGGCTTCCTAACTGAATCATCGGCTTTTCGACCGCGTAATAGAGAACAAGGGGAAGAATGATTAACAAGGCGAGCAAGACTGGTATGCGAAGCCAGAGAGGGTGTGCCGCCAGGAGGCTAAGCGCGATCCAAATGCAGAACTGATGCGAGATATAGATACCGTAGGAATAAGTTGCTATGCGGTTGCTACCGGTGCGAAGCCAGGGGGTGACAATTTCTCCAAAAGACGGCATGATAAGTCCCAAGGTCAGACAAAGCGCCCAGCCCATGCCCATTGTTGGAGGGGTCGTGAACGCGACGATCAGTAAAGCAATGAATACCGGCCAAAGAAAAGATTTTAGCCGCATCCTGTGCGGCAAAGTGTAGGCGATTACCCCAGGAAGGAAGTTGGGAACATAACTGAGAATGGAAAGACGGCTGAGTGCGCCAGTGTGGAGCTGCACTACGGCAGCAATGACGCACACCGTCCAAACAAGCACCAGAGGCCACAGCATTCGCTTCCCTTGTATCCACTGAAAAAGGAAGGGCAGAAATATATACATCTGGAGCTCAAACGGCAACGACCAGAGCACGTTCACCATGGACTTCACAAATACCAGGTTCTGAACCAGAAGCAATTGCGAAAGGACCGCATATTTGCCAGGTAGCGCTCCAAAAGAAAGACCGGCAACGCCGTTCACGTCAGAATCGAGATGCAGGGATAACGCAACTAAGATGGCCAGGACGCTAAGAGGATAGATCCGGAAAATTCTTCGGATATAGAAGCTTACGAACATCGGCGCGCCAGCCAACCTGCTGCGTTCCAGGGAATACATCAGCACTAGAGAAGTATGGACGAAAAAAAGGAGTACTCCAAAATATCCCAGAGAAGTAGTGGGAGCCCAACCTATATGTTCGATGTGAGCTCGTCTGCACAAATGCTGCGCTAGGACAAGCAGAACGGCAATGGTCCGTAACAGGTCGAGGTTCGCGGAAAATCCTTTTTTCATGCATGATGCCCCTGCACCTGGGGCCAAGTTGAAGCAGCATATCCCAGCTCATAGCGGATGCCAATTGGCATTCTTGCCTGATCCCCATTTTCGGCTTACCATCCGAAACAGTGGCTACAGTCAAGAACATTCCCCAGATTTCACCGGATCGCGAGCGAATCGTCTCGGCGGCTCCCGTCGAGGACGACTCTTCGTTTGAGCTGAAGCTGCGTCCGCAAAGGCTTGCGGAGTTCATTGGTCAGAATAAAGTTAAAGACAATCTGGCGGTGGCGATAGAGGCGGCGAAATCGCGTGGCGAGGCGCTGGACCATGTGTTGCTCTACGGGCCTCCGGGACTGGGAAAGACTACGCTGGCCACGATTATCGCCAACGAATTGGGCGTGCCGTTTCAACAGACATCGGGGCCGACGCTGCAAATCAAGGGCGATCTGACGGCGATTCTGACCAACGTCCGCGACAAGCAGGTGCTGTTCATTGACGAAATTCACCGATTGCAGCCGGTGTTGGAAGAAATTCTCTATTCCGCGCTGGAGGATTACAAGCTCGACATCATCATTGGCCAGGGTCCGTCCGCGCGCACGCATACGATTGATGTGGCTCCGTTCACGTTCGTCGGCGCAACAACGCGGGCCGGACAGCTTTCCGCGCCGTTGCGGTCGCGCTTTGGCATTCTGCTGCGGTTGGAGTTTTATACCGCCGACGATCTCAAGTTCATCATCGAGCGCTCAGCGGAAATCATGGGCGTGGAAATTGATCCTGAAGGCGCGGAAGAACTCGCCGGACGCGCCCGCGGCACGCCGCGCATTGCCAACCGTCTACTGCGGCGCGTGCGCGATTTTGCCCAAGTCGATGGCGCCAAGGCGATCGACCGTAAGGTCGCCGATCGCGCGCTCACCGCGC
>PNAR01000300.1 GCA_003169715.1 Acidobacteriaceae bacterium
CTCCTCGGCCCCCTCGGACTGAGCGATCCGCAATGCGTTGCGGGCTTCAAAGAACTCCAGCGGCAACCTGGCATTCAGGACCACCGGATCAAACTTGTAACCGGTCGGAATGTAGCCGCCCCGCTCCGTCAGTTCGTACTTCGTATTCACCGCTTCAACTGTTCCTTTAGTGTCATCGCGGACGATGTTTTCGAGAACGACTACATTGCTCGGCTGCCGGACGGCGTAATAAGGTTCGGCGGTAACGATCAGTGCGAATGCCTGGAGGTCGGTGGTGACTTTTATCTTGCTGCGATTGTTGTCGCCGACCAAAACCTCGCCCAAATTTACCGCGCGGCCCTCGGGCGAAATGGCCCAGAGGATATATGTCAAATACTCACCGCCGAAAATCGTGGGCTTCTGCAAATCGCCAAATTCCGCTTCGATTTCGATGGCTCCCCGCTTGCTGTTTATTTTGGCTTGACCGTCCGCCCCCGGCATGAGCGCGGTACCCGCGAAATCCAGCTTGGTGGATCCGCTGCGATGCCGGTAGTTGACCGCTTGTACGTTGCGGCTCGTTACGGTGACCCGAAACGTCGTCCTGTGGGTCATTGGCTCGAAAGTTGTCGTCGTTTGAGTGGTTTGAGCAAACGCACTTAAACTGAAGGCGATTCCTGCCACTAGCAACAGTTGCGTCTTCAAATTATTCTCCTTGCCGGACATCCGCCGGTAAAACGTTCGGTAACCATTGATGGACTTCCGTATCCCATTACTCGCCCAGCCAATTCGCTTTTATCCGCCCTCACAATTCAAATTGATCGGAGGACGAATCATTGCTTACTGATCATTAAGCTTACTGATCATCGCTAGTCCGTATGTACCCAGCCGCCGCGACAGTCATCACATCCTGGCGCACAATGGCAACGCACGAATCAGCCGCCTGGCTAACACACTCTAAGGAGTAAAGAATGGCAGGTCTGGTGTCCTCTGTCTGAGCAAGATAGCTCACATCGTGAAGAAGTGAATCTCGGGTTTCGATCCGGGAATTAATTGGGTAGGTTCAGCCGGGCGGCATGTGGATTGTTAAACCCACCAGGTCAGAATATTCGCCATACAAAATGACCCAATATCGCGATTAACACTACGCCCCCAACTCCGCAGATCCAAAATACAAAGTTTCCGGTCAACTTCGGGGAATTGATTTCTTTTTTATCCATTATTCAAGTTTAAATGATGATCTCGAAAATTATTATTCGTCGAATTTGTTGACCACAATCGCGACCAAATCCTTGCCGAACTGACGGTGGATTGTGTATTCATGAAAGCCAAACGCAACCAATCGCCGGGGATTCGCTGCCCCCATTTGCGGCGCCAAGCCGCGAGAAAAATGTGGGATTGCGCACCGGTCAGTCCACAGCGAGGCCGATCACAATCGGCGCTTGGCTTGGGGAAAGGCTCGCCGCAAACGGATTACTCCCCTCCTGCCCGAAAGAAATATTGACCCTCGTTTCAATGCCGATCACGCCCGTTCAATACATTCATCATCTCGTCGTAGGATACGTCGCCAGGCACCCTGTGACGGTTCATGACATCGCGCATGCGTCCCTCCATGCTCGCCATCTGGCCGCGGTTATTTGTCTGCCGATATTGTTGCCAGCGTGAATAGTAGCTACTAAATCGCTGCGCGTCGTCGCCCGAGAAACGGGGAATGTCGCGACGCCGGTGTTGCCCCGCCGAAGGCGATGCGATCCGTGAGAAGTCCGTATTTGGAGGAATGGAATTGCGGACCATCACGTCGCGCATGCGTTCTTCCATGCTGGCAGCTTGATCCCGGTTATTGGTTTGTCTGTAGTCCAGCCAGCGCGAGTAATAGCTGTCAAACCTGGATTGGTCTTCCGCGGACAAGCGGCCGGCCCAGCCGTCGTGGCGGCCCCTGTCTCTCTCCTCATGCCGCTGGTCATCCTGGTTTTGTGCTACCGAAAGCAACGGCAGAGACAGCCCCACTACGATCGTGAAAACTCCAAAAAGCTTTTTCATGCGGCAATAATACACCAAGCTAAACCAACAGATAACTTAGATTTGTGTTCAGAATTGCTCAGACACTAGGCGGACGCTACAGGTAATGTGGTAGGCACGAAGAAAGGGCGTCCCAAATGGCCCAGGAAAATTACAACACATGGCAGAGTTTTGCTAAAACGGCAAGCGTCGAGCACGACCCCGAAAAGCTCCAGCACCTGATCGAACAGTTAAACTCCGCATTGGGCGAGGAAGACAAGAAGCCACTCGCCTCCGATGCTTAATGACACTTTTAGTTGAGTGAGCCTTGTTCAAAGTTGAACCTTTGTTTCGGTAAATCTGCCATGGTTGGGGTGTCGGGAGATGGAGTCATGTCCAATTACTTGAACCGCAAAACGATTCTGTGTATTGATGATGACGATGGCGTGCTGGAATTCCACCGTGCGCTGCTGGAACGACGTGGATACGCAGTGCTCACCGCGGCCTCCGCCCGACAAGGCTTACAAATTGCCGCAGCTTTCGCCGTTGCCGCCGTGGTTGTTGACTATCGCATGCCCGAAATGGATGGGCTCGAAGTTGCCGCCGAAATAAGGCGCATCAGGCCGCAAGTGCCCATAATCATGATTTCCAGTGATGTCGAGATTTCCGGCCACGCGTTGCAGGCCGTGGATGCCTTTATTTCAAAGGACGAAGCCCCGTGGCGCCTATTGCCGATGATCAGCCAGATATGCGGCGAAGACCCATCGGCGTTTCCGGAAAACGCAGGAGCCAGCGTCGCTTAACCAGGCAATATTTTTTAGTTCCGGCGATTCGTTAAGCCGTTTTGAATGCCTTGCCGCATTCCAGGCAATGCATCTTGTGACTTGATGTTATCAACCCGCAGAATGGACACATCCTTTGTGACCCAATGTCTCCGCTATTCAAGCCAAGAGGCTTTCCAAATAAACCAGTGATGACCGCTAATATTTTATGAGCACTGACAAAAAACCGACGCAAAATCGAGTTCATGGCTGTGACCGCGCACTTTCTTTAGTTGACTGGCCATTCGACCGCCCAAGCCATATAAGAGAATGGGAACCTGAAAACCCAGAGTGACACATCAGAACCCGCAATTCTGTACAAGATTGCTCGCTTTCAATATGGACTATCAATTCCCCGTGTTGGATGGAGAGTCGGGCGTCCCCGCCCGACATNNGCATGACGGGCGGGACGCCCGTCTCTCCACAGACTCTTTCAGTTCCAACGGCTATTGCGTGCATCGGCAGCGAGGTTACAAGCAGTCTTAGCCCGCGTTCCTCACGGACTCACGGCGCCATTTTTCGGTGGGCGAACCTCGACCCGGCGCAGTTCCGCCAAAAAGTTTGCTGAATAGGCCAGTGATTTAAGTTCGTCAGCACCCCCATTGGCTTCTCGATGCAAGGCAAGCGCGCGCTCCACGATCGCGTCTTCCGCTTCCTCCATGAGCGTTATGGCAATGTGTGGATCGGTTTCCAGTAGGGCTGCCTGATACAGCCGCTTCCAATCCTGAATGGCTGGCTTTTCATTGTTCATAAGGGATATGTTCATGAGGCGACCTCGCCTGGTGCCTGAAATCTTTGGTTCGCCTGAAATCCTGGACGGGCAGCCGCATCTTGAATGGCCTGCACAATAGCGCCAACCCCTCCGACGGCTTTTGAAATTACCTTCCGAACCCCGACCGATTCCGCCAATTCTGAAAGCTGATCCGACGCAAACATGGTAAACAGCAACATCACACTATCGGGCGCATCCACGGCAATCTGGCGTGCCGCTTCCAAACCATTCATTCCTGGCATGGCATAGTCGAGAACTACGACATCGGGCTTCGACGCCCGCACCATATCAATGCCGTCCTGTCCGTTCTCGGCCTCGCCGCACACTTCCCAATTGGGAGTAAGTTCAAGGCACATTCTCAATGCCCGCCGAACATGCGTGCTGTCATCAACGATCAATATGCGCAGCAAATCCACCTCAGAGGCGGCAAGCTTACAATTGGACCACCCTAAAAGCCATACAGTTTATTCCCGAATAACTAAGATGACAATTGGCTGGGCTGGTGGTGGCTCAGTTTGAAATTTCTGTTAATAGGGAGTCATCCTGAGCTTGCGAAGGATCTTGCGTGTAGCGGATATGCCTAAACGCGAGCAGGTTCAATATGCACGCAAGATTCTTACGGACTGCGCACTCAGGATTGAAGTTGGGGAGTTTGTTCGACAACGCGGCGCAGACGAGCAAACGCCAGCAGCCACAACACGAGACCGTGCCATTGCTCGCCTGCCGCGGTTTACCTATTGAATTGAGCTGGCGACGCTGGAAAACGCGGTATTGGCATTGGTTCCAATCAATCGGATGGTTCCGACCACGAGAACCAGAATTACCGCCAGCATGACGGCGTATTCGGCAATATCCTGACCTTCGTCTTCGACGAAGAGTCTATGAAGCAACTCAGACATACCAACCTCCGGGGGATGAGTTCGGCTGAGTCCATCATGCCGTGTAACCGATTGCTTGTCAAACTGTGAATTGCTGCGATTGCTGTGGATTCGTGCGCTTTTAAGAATCGCCGCAAGGGCCGCCGCTGCCGCGTTTCAGTGCAACAAGCCCGAAACTGACCGCGAGGCATATTCGAGCACGCGGCCCGGAAGAACTCCCAGGTAAATCGTCGCTGCCACACTGATCCCAAGGGCAGTTCCTAACCCTATGGGAATGCGTGGTAATGGCGCATCTTCTCTCGGCTCTCTCATATACATCACAACGATAATGCGCAAGTAGTAATACGACGCCACGGCGCTGTTCAGCACGCCGATGATGGTTAGGCCGACAAGGTTCGCCTGAAGCGCCGCGCTGAAGACGTAAAATTTCGCAAAGAAGCCGCCAGTAATCGGAATTCCGATCAGCGACAGAAGAAAAATGGTTAACGTAGCGGCCAGCAACGGGGAGCGGCGCCCCAAACCAGAGTAGTCCTCCAGCGTTACGTAACGCTCTCCAGCGCCTCCGAAATGGCTCACAACCGCGAATGCGCCTACGTTCATCGCGGCGTATGAGGCGGTGTAAAACATGGCGGAGGGAATGCCGTCATGTGGCAGCGCTGCGAAAGCTACCAACAAATACCCCGCCTGAGCGATTGAAGAGTAGCCGAGCAACCTTTTAATATTGTCCTGCACCAAGGCCCCGAGGTTGCCCAGCGTCATCGAGAGCGCAGCCATCACCCAGATAAGCCATACGTGGCCCGGCGCATGAGCTTCAGACACGATGCGGAGCAACACCGCAAATACCGCCGCCTTCGGCGCGGTTGACATAAATCCCACAATTGGGGAGGGGGCGCCTTCGTAAACGTCTGGGGTCCATATGTGAAACGGCGCTGCCGCGACTTTGAAACCAAGGCCTACGAAAATAAGGGCAATGCCCACGTAGGCTAGCGGCGGGATGTTGCCGGAACTGAGGACATCGCCAATCACCGGAATACTTGTCGAGCCGGTCGCACCAAACATCAAAGCCACGCCGTATAGGAAGAATGCAGTCGCGAATGATCCCAGCAGGAAATATTTAACTGAAGACTCGCTGCTAATGGCGGCGCGCCGGCGAAATCCGGCCAAAATGTAGGTCGAGATCGAAGAAATTTCCAGCGCGATGAATATCAGCACAAGTTCCACCGCGGAGGACATCAGGCTCATGCCCACGGCGCCGAGCAAAATGAGCGCGTAATATTCGCCGGCGCGGATTTGCTGTACTTCCATGTACTCAAACGAAGTGAGGATTACGACGGCGGTAATCGCCGCCACCAGCACGTGGAAAAATATGCTGAACGAATCCACGCGCACCATTTCCCAGAAAGCCAGACC
>PNAR01000182.1 GCA_003169715.1 Acidobacteriaceae bacterium
CGTCATTCTTCTGGCGCTCCGGCGTTTGCTACTCCTCGTCGGCTTCGTATGCAGCCGCGCTTAGTGCCGGCTGAGCATCAAGCGCGCTCTGGCCTTTAGCCTGAATTACAGCAGATGCTTGTCCTAAAGAGACAACTTCTGGCTTTTCATATTTCATGGTTATCACCTCCTCTCTTTTTTGTTTTGCTTACACTCGAACCTTCTTCATTCGCGGACCTTGGTCATCAGATCCCCTGATCTTTGGTATTGATTTCCGCCCCTCCGAAACAACCGACGGGCGAAACGTTAGCGCAGAGATATAAAGGGCACCTTGCTTCAGAGCAGAACGCAGCCAATATTCAAGGCTTATGGTCCTGATTAGGAACACGATCGGTATTTCATGGCCTGCCCTCGCACTGGCGACGGCTGTCGAGAACAATTCCGAATTGACCAGCTCAAGATGAGCGGCGATCATGTCCTTGCTCAGGTTGCTTATGGCATTCGCTTCTCTTGAAAGTGCCACCAACGGTGCTCTAGCCACGAAAGCCTTCCGTTTCCGATTCAGCAGTTCATCAGGTACGATTCCGCGCAATGCTCGCCGCATCAATGAGCGCCGTTGACCCGGCCTTGCAATTTGCGCCTTAGGGATGGAATACAAAAACTCCAGCAAATTGCGATCAAGATACGGATAGCGCTTTTCATACATTGCCTCAGCTGGCTGGATGGAGCACGCCATCTCTCTTGTGAGATTGCCAAATGTGCGGAGATTTTCCTGGATGCTTGGCAGAGGACCGAACAACTTCAGGGGATATTCATAGCCTTGCAGGGCCTTTCGATGGCGAGCCGCAAACTCCGCATTCAACCACTGCGGGGCTTTATGGTCACGTAAACCGCCCCACCTCGCGGGGAAGAATTCCTCCACGATTCCACCTAGAAGATGGAGTGCCGGCTTACGCGTATGCAGTGCCCAAGCGTGAAGCTGACGAAGAAATCTGATGAGTTTCAACCTCGTGAGCAAGTCTGCGAGTTCTGGCACAGGGTTTGGCACCCCACCCATCACTTCGTCCCCGCCGAAGCCCGATAGAACGACTCTGTGCCCACCGGAAAGAAGACATTGTTTGAATGCTTTGCGGACTTCTGTGACAGTAGAATTTTCGAACCCCGGCAGTGGGGCAAACGTCTCAGTGGTGAAGTCAAAGAAAGCTTTCGCGTCCGAACCAACATCGATATGAAACCCCTTGTGTCCGCGGGCCTCTTCCACTTTTGCGATATATGGCAATTCGTCCCAGTTCGGCTCGGAATCGTCAAAGTAGGACACTGTATTGAGGCCTGTTGCTCCGGTTGTGCCTTGCGCGAGGATCGAGTCTGCGACGCAAACGATGGAAGACGAATCCATCCCGCCGCTCAGTTCCGCAAGCACAATGCTGTCTGACCGTAGCCGTCGTGAAACGGCAGTTTTGAAAACGCTCCTAAAATGTTCTTCATATTCGTCGTCGAGCCGATACAAAATCCTTTTACTCGGATCGAAATCCCAGTATTTGTGAATCGAGCGTCTGCCACGTTGCAGGGTTACGAATGAGGAAGGCGGCACGGAATAGATTCCGACATACGGGGTGAGATCGGGTGCTGGAAGAGACCCAAGCCACCCGGCCACGTATTCACGGTTAAGCTCAAAGGTCTTACCAGACAGAAGCACTAGCGGATCAAGGATGGTGCTCCACGTGACTTGGGCCCGATCAAACGAATAGTAGAGGTGCCGGCTACCGACATGGTCTTTGGCCAGGATCAGTGAATCGTTTTTTGGATCCCAGACGGCGATTGCCCAGTCGCCTATGAGTTTTGCAAAACACGCAGTTCCGCTCTTTTCATAAATGGCTGCAACGATCTCGATGTCAGTGGAACCTTGGGTAAGAGTTTCTTCTATCTGCCGGGTCACTTCCGGCCGGTTGTCGAGGCGGCCATCCCAGGTGAGGACAATCCCCGAGGGGGAAATGTACGGCTGTACTTCGCGACGGGATTCCTCGGTGGTGTAGAAACTCCTGTGAAGAATCTTGATTTTATTCTTTGTGTAGCATCTGGTGTCATCGAATTGATAAGTCGAAAGGAAAGATTCAATTCGCCCGAAGTAATCGGCATCCACAGGTCGTTCATCGAAATTCCATCTTCCAAACTGAATGCTCACAATGTTCTCTTTCTGACTGTGTCTTGGTGAGCTACTAGCACCGGTCCAAGATCAAAGAGAATTTCTCAGGGATATAGGGCTTGTCGTTAACCACTTGTCTGCTAACTTCCACCCAAGCGTGCGTGGCGAATGGCCAGAGTCGAGCGCCTATTGCCATTTGTGCAGAAATTCCATGTTTTCTGAGAAGACAAGTTGTTGCTGCCGAACGCTGGAGGCAGAGCACTTGCTTCCAATACCAAACGCAGGCGACGTTAACGGCGGAACAGACTCGATCTATATCAGCGCGAGTGTGGATCGACATTGAAATAGGGCAGTTCCGAACTACGTTGTACAACGCAGGAAAATCATCCTTCTTCAAAAGTGACTCCAGACTCATAAGCGTTATGTATGCCTGCAACACGAGGAGCAACATAACAGACCCAGTTCACCAACTCTTGCTGCAATGCGCCGCTATCGGATGCTGTGTTTTCTGGGGTAACCGCCACATTTCCTTCTGCATCCGTCTTGTCAGAGCGCGCAAGTAGGCCGCACTGGAGGGATCGAAGCGCGCCGCACCATCCCGCCATTGCTCTTGAGCCGCGGCATAGGCGAAGACAGCTAAAATCGGAGCTAGCACTTGCGCTTTCTCAACGACGTCCGCCGCGAGTTCAGACGCCCACTTGCGGGCATAGGCAAACTTGACTGCGGAATCCAGGGTTAGATCGCCATGGTCTTGTTTCGTCAGATGAACACGAGAGTATTCGAGCGTGAGGAAGGGTGGGCCGACAAATGCTTCAGCCCAATCCAGAAAAACACATTGATCGGCCGAGCAAACAATATTTCCGGGATTGAAGTCCAGATGCCCCAAAGTATCGGGGATATCTAAATCGGCCCACTCCGACAGTACCTCCTTAATCTGCTGCGCCAGCGTTTGGAGATATTCTCTGTCTAAGGGTTGTGGAGAAGCTTTTTGTTGTCGTTCCATCAACACCGGCATCACTTCGAAAAACGGATCGACTACGCTGACCAGAAAACTGATCGTAAGGTCTTTGCAGCCAGCATCGAGGAGATCATGCGTTTTGTTGATCGAGGCAATTTGAAGTTCTGCTAGGGTCTGCGCAGTTCGCTCCCAGACACAAGCATCCCACACTTCCTCCAATGTTGAACCGGGAGACTCTGTGGCGAGCCAGCCGTTCCACACTGGGTGAGTTGCGATGATCGTCGGCACGAAACCGGGAAAGAGTTTCGCCAGGACGATAGAAATCGAAAACTCCCGCAGGTTGGGTTTGCCGACGGCTTTAAACCACAAAGCCGGTCCATTCGTTTCGAGCCGAAGTAACGCAAATGTCGGACTTGCATTGAGCTGCCGAAGTTCTCCGTTCAATCGAAGCCCATGCGGATCGATCTGATGTTGTATCCAGCAGAGTAACTCTTCGAGCCAGCCCAGCTTGGCGAACGGCCTCTCAGCCCGCTCGTTCTGAGGCTCGCTTGTCTGTCGCAAAGCATTTTTTATCGCGCTGAAATCCTGCGGATCTGCAAAGGATTGATCGGAAAACGAACCAATTGGCAGCCAATACATTTCTTCCGGCGGTGCACAGTTGTCCTCTCTGGCCACCATCACTTGGTAAAGCGGACAGTCGATATCCGTTGTGTTATCGGATACGTCTGGCGTAAAAAGACAAATAGCAGACATTCCATAACGCTTGCGCACCGCTGCATTCATGTTTTCTGCAACGCGTTCCCACTTGGGAATCTCGACGCAAGGAAGCGTTAACGGCGGCCGCTTGGCCGCAACGAGGAGTTTGTCTCCGCTCTTGCTAAGCGGGCTAAGCAAAAGAACGCGGTAGAGATCCGTCGGTCTTCGTGGAGTAGCCGTGGAAGCATTCAGTTCTGCCGTTGAGGTGCTCATGAGATCCTCTCTCCCGGCTGGGTACGGACAAGTTTGTATTCCTCGAGTTCCTTCAAGAATGTACGGACATCTGTTGCTGCCATCTCCTCGTCAATGTCATATCGACGCGCGATGTCCTCTGAGATCTTGGCTTCGCTATGCCCTTTTTGTAACTGATCCAAGATGAAGGCTCCGACGGGATTCAGTCGAAACATCTGACCCAGGTTGATGTCGAGAACAATTCCACCGTCATCACTACTGGTGCTGCGAACTCCGGCTAAAACTTCGTACACGACGTGAGGCCCTCGGGGAGCGTGCTGGACAATGTGCCATGTAATACAGGCCCGGGGCGAGACTTTGAGTGAAATGTTCGCAAGTCAACCGGGAACTATGAACCATTGCACGCCTTCAAGGGGATGGGAGGTCGTTGGGTACCCTCCGCCAGCGAGTAGCTGTCCGAATTTCCGCCCTATTCAGACGGTCCGGCGCAAGACACGGCACCTAGTTGCCGGAACCGAGCATTGGATCGAAGAAACTTCTTACTTCCGTGAAGCTCTCCTCGAGTCGCGAAGACAGTCCATACTCGGCCGCAAGTTCCGTGAATTGAGTCTCCCAGGATTCCGGCGGCGGATTGAGCGTGGTAGGAACGGAGTGCGTTTTCCTGGACAAGCTGAGCGCAGCCTGATGGCTGCAGGCCCCGTCCGTTTCTTCGCGGCGGCTTCTGGACCAGAGGGTCCACTTCACGAGGTCGGATGATCCGTCGCAAGGGAACATCTGCAGCCGATAGATGCCTCAGTATTCGCGAATCCAGTTGCCGACGTGGACATGGATGCTTTCGGCAAAGCCCGCAGCCTTGGCTTGCTTGGTTGTAAAGAACCCCTGCTGGCCCTCGGCGATTTTATAGAGCCGTCGATGTGCTTCTACGCGATGTTCGCTCCTGCACAATTCCTCACTTTAAGTGAGGTATTGTGCAAACCCCAAAATCGAAGGAACGGCATTGAACAAACGAAAATACGCGCCCCCACTCCTTATAAGTAAGGCCGGGCTGACATCCTCAACGATACGTCCCCGCTCGAGAACAATCACCCTCTCAACGCAGAGCAGTGCGGATAGTCGATGGGAAATTACGACGATTGTGCTCCCAGGCAGGACGTTGCGGAGATTTGAAAGCAATTGTTGCTCCGAGGCGGAATCGAGCGAGGATGTCGCTTCGTCCAGAATCAAGATGCGAGGTCTCCGCAGAATTGATCTACCAATCCCAAGGCGTTGTCGCTGCCCACCTGACAGCTGGGATCCTCCGGGACCAATCGACTGGTTAAGGCCTCTTTGCAAGGTGCCGACCCACGCCGCGAGGCCGACGCACTCCATCGCCTCTTTGAGTTCGCTGTCCGAGGCATTCGTTTTGCCAAGGCGGAGGTTGCCCGCAAGTGTTGTGTCGAAAAGGATCGGGAAAGGCGGGGCGTAGCACACCTGTTCCCGAAAGCTTTGGATCTGAATGTCTCGTACGTCGCGGCCGGCAATGCAGATCGATCCTGAACCAACATCATAGAAGCGTGCCAGAAGCTTTGCCAGCGTGCTCTTGCCTGCGCCGTTCTCTCCCACAACGGCCAAATGCTCGCCGGCGCCAATGTTGAGATGTGGAATCGATAAGATCCCATTGTTCCGGGGATATGTAAAACGAAGGTCGCTAAACTCGATCGCCCAAGGCTGGTCACGAGGAAACTTGATAGCGCTCGGACAGGACTTGACAGCGGGTTCCAAGGCCAATACAGCCTGCACTTGGCGGATGCTTGCAAAGGCCTTCTGCGCCCGCACGTAGGTTTCCGCTGCGCCACTTAGCGGCTCAAAGAGTTGCGTCACGTAAGTGTAAAAAGCTACCAATCCACCAATTGTTAGTGTGCCGGTGAGCACACTCCAGCCGCCATATCCAATAACTGCTGACAAAGCGACAGCAATGGTCAGACTTGTGTAAAAGGTGAACGAGACGCCAGTTCTAAGAAGGCGGTTAATCGACCTGATCCTCGCGCCCAACAAGTGGAATGCTGTTCGTTCCTGTCGCTGCTCCTTGCCAAGTAGTTGTATGGCGATGATGGATGAGAGGTGCTCTTGAAGAAAGCCGCTCCATGTCAGTTGGTCGCGCTGTACCGTGTCGGTGTCGCCTTCGAGACGGTCGCGAAAGTATTTTCTGGTCAGAAGGAAAATGGGAATGATAGGTAAGATTGCGACCGTCATCCGAGCGTTCAATACCAACATTGCTCCTAACGTCAGGGTCGTTGCCATGAGCGTCCGCACAATGGCAGGCACCAGATCGGAACCAAAATATGAAATTTCGTCGGTTGGCTCTGTCAACGGGTACATCGAGATGCCGGCCAGCGTTCCTTCATGGTAGTCGGCGGAGAGCGTGTCAAGATGCCGCAGTAACTGCAAACGCACGTCTAGCGCCAGACGCTGTGCAGCTACCGTGGTCAGGTATCCTGCCACATTCGAAAGCACAGCTTTGCCCTGGTGACACAGGAAAATGAGCCCAACGGCGGCGATCAAGAGTCCTATGCGCCGGCCGGGCAGGATCACATCAATAAGCCATCTCAGGACGAGCGGCGAGAGAAGCGCTAGGAAGCTTCCAACGGAGATGCAAGAAATGCTAGCAATGTGCCAGCGAAGCAAGGGCCGCACGTGCCTAGTCAGCCACCGCAGTTCTGGAGGGATCCATGAGATCATGCCGTTCCGCGCAGCTCTTGCAGGAACGCAAGACCGCTCCTGCGGAAGAATGATCACGTTAAGTTGACGGACAGGGAGAAAACCACAGTTTGTCTGATCTGTTCGTAATTCAGCCAATAGCGAACGATTCGTTAGCAATCGGTGAGAATGCAACCGGTAACAATTAGGCGAGTGTTCGGAATTCGATCAATATCTCACAATGCCGAAAAGCACCCTTCCGGTGAGTTCTCTTTCTGGCTAAATGGAGAGTAGATGAATTATTCATCAGGACTCGGAACCGCCGCAGGTCACGTTCCCTCAAGGGTTCTGACGATTGTGACAATCTGTCCCACCACCTCCGCATCCTGATGGTTCCGTAGGTGCTCCGGTCGCTGATGTTGCTGCGAATATGAATGGATCACGAGTGTACCGTCTTCGAGGCTGCAACACGCGAACATGTATGTTCCGTCACGCCTCAAGAGAACATATAGCGGTTGCTGCCACAGAGGCTTCATTCGGAAATGAAGGGGTCTCTTTCTCTGCCGATTAACAATTACCAGAAGCCCGTTTACGAGAAGAGGGTGAAGAGGATTCGTTTCTCCCCCAACCCAAAAAAAATCGAGCAGAGATGGATTCTTCAGACCCGAAAGATGGGATAAAGACTCACGTAGGAAGAATGGCACATGCTCTGATTGTCGTACCAATCGTCCGAAAAACCCGGGACCGGTCGAATCATCAGTTTCGCTGACATCTCCCCAAAAGCGGATTGAAAGCTTCCGTGGAACAAAATTGTCAGGAATGGGGTCTGCGCCAGAGTCTTCTGCAACAAGACCAATGCTTTTCAAGAATACCGAGAAATGCAATCCATAGATCGCGCAGAGGGTGATTGCTTTGTGGGCGTGCCGTGGCGGAGTGTCAACCGCCTCGTAGTCGGAAAGCGACCCGGGCGCGATGAAATATTGCTCTTCGCCCAGTTGGGAGGCGATTCGACGGCTCAAGGTGGAAGCCTCCCTAAATGACAATCCCATTTTTAATCTGGCGCCGCGAAGTAAGTGACTCAGTCTTATGTCCTCCTGCTTTAGCGCTAAAGGCCTCCAACATTTCGCCAATTCACTGGGGACGTCCGGCTCCTGTTGTTCGACTAAGGACCGTATTTCAAGGTCAACTACCCCAAGAACTCTGGCTTCGTGATTCAGATCTAGCTCGACGCGTGCATAGGGAAGCTCAGTGCTCAACGGTATGACGCGGTTCGTGCCCACTGCTTGAAGTCGGCAGCAGCAGAGGCCGCTGGCGTGTTCGATTAAGAACAAGCACTTCGACGCCTCGCGGTTTAGTGTTGAAAGCATCGCCTTCGAAAGCTGCATGTTTGCTCGCACAATGCTGCCTGGAAGCAGGTCGGGAAAAGCGAAAACATCTTCCCGCCCAATTTTGACGTACACGAAACTGCTCTTGGTTTGGAGGATTGATCGGAGTCGCACTGGTGGTCCGAATTCAAGAAGTTGGCCCAGCGGGGCGCTAGTTGGAGCGGCTGGATTTCCCACCCTGTCTCGGAACCACGGGACCCAGGATTCAGGGTCACCAAGCGGAGAGTCAATGAGCATCGTTCGCTTCGGGGAAAGAAGAACTTGAAGGCGTGTTATGTCTTCGAGATTGAAGCCGAAGACTCGCAGCCAGTCATGGAAACGGAGGCCGGATATCTTGCTAAGAGCAAACATCTGGGGGAAACTGGGACTAAATGTCCCAAGTCCGAGCTCGTAATACAGGTTGTGGGGCACGAAATAGGGGGATGGTTTTCCATACCGTCTTCTGCTCTCCTGCGAAACTTGATACAACGTTAGCCCTTTGCTTTCCAAGATTGCCTTAATTCGCTTTACAAGGTCGGTTTTCGAGCAGTTTATGAATTTCACAATCAGATTCTCGTTTCGTCATCCACGAGAATTTGAGTCGTTGCTATCAGCTCGCAGAGATGCTGCCGTGTATAAATCGGAAGGGTAATTACCGTGACAACTTTGTGAGAAGTGACCGTTTCTACGACCGGACCCCGCAGTCGGCATTGACGTGATGGAACTTCCAAACGGTGCCCGGTCGTATTAGCGACCGCCGCAAAAATGCTGGTTCTGTAACAAATTGGGAAGGAGTATGATTCTGCATCTTCCCCGGTTTCCGGTTTTTTCTTGTGTTTTTGTAAAGTGAGCGCACTTTCCTGCGCGATGAAGGAAGTTTTCGTACCATGCCGACGCCGAGGTTGGAGTCGACGCCGAGCCCAGAGGCTGGGGACCGGCTTAAAGCGGAGCGGCTGCGTGTCCGCCTGTCAACGCGGGCTGTGCAAAAACTGAGCCTGCAGATCGCGCAAGAGAAAGACAACAACCAGGACTACTATATTTCGCACGGCTGGCTCACAGACGTGGAGAATGGGAAATTCACACCGAGTATTTACAAGCTCTACAGTCTGAGCCTCATCTACAAGTGCAGTTACCTTAAGATCATGGGCTTCTTCGGGATCAACCTCCTTGACGTAGCCAGGGAACAGAGGCTAGTCAGCCTACCGCACACACACTTGATTGGGTCGAGCGTCGAGCCACCAGGACAGACCATTGTGCTTCCTCTCGAGCTTCGAAAGAACGTCGAACTTGCGCGTACAAACTTGGTCTCTCGTATGTTCGAAGCTTGGGGTGAGATTCCTGTCACACTTTTGCAGCAGATGGATTTGAGGCACTGTCTTTGCGGGTATATCGGGATCGAAGACTTCACGCTTTATCCTCTGATCCGACCGGGATCTTTCGTCGAGATCGATGCACGGCAGAACAAGGTGAAATCAGGCAGTTGGCAGAACGAATTTGAACGCCCCATCTATTTCGTCGAGCTACGAAATGCATACGTATGCAGCTGGTGTGAACTCGACGGGAATCATCTGATTTTAATTCCATGTCCCCAGTCCCGCGGACAAGTCCGCCAAGTGCGGTACCCGACAGAGGCAGATATTGTTGGCCGAGTCACCGCTGTGACGATGCGGATCGCGGAAATGGAAGGAAGTCGACCGAGGGAGATACCCACAACGCGAGACACCGAAGGTTGCTGACATAGCAGGAGATGATGCACGATCCACTTGCGATTCTGCCGGTTAGGTTCCATTGGAGTGCAGAACCTAGAGTAACTTTGTGAAGTCCTCTTTGATGGCCATAAACCCACGCGAGACCTGGATCTTCGCGCCGAAACTGAATCTGAAGCAGATTCGCGAATGATATTTGCCGACATCCGTTTGCAAGAGGTTGAAGACGACGGCTTAACGTTTATGTCGGACACAATCCGCAGGGAACGAATTCGCGACGAGAAGGAGTACGAGGGGGTACGCGTGTTGCCGGAAGCCCGTGGAGACAATGCTCGAATCCCGCTTCAGATCAATGTTGCTTTCGGTGATGCGATGGTCCGGAGCCGCAGGAATTAGACTAGCCAAGCTTGCTTGGGTTCCCTGTCCCGAGGCTGCTGGCCTATCCCAAGGAGAGCGTTGTCGCGGAAAAGTTCGAGGCAGCATTCAAATTGGGTATAGCCAACAGCCGGATGAAGGATTTTTACGATCTGTGGGTACTGGCGCATCGATTTGAATTTCAAAGTTCGACCCTTGCGGCGGCAATTCAGGCGACATTCGCCAAGCGAGGGCACCATGTTGCCTTCGTCGTCTCCGCTGGCATTTTCGGCCGATTTCTATGAGACTACCCGCAAGCGGATGCAATGGAAGGCGTTTTTGCGAAAGAGCGGGTTGAAGGCGGATTGCATCACTGCGAGAAATCTTGAGAGTGGCAGAGGGGTTTATCATGCCGGTGGTCGAAAGCATCCTCAAGAAACGTTCTGACCTTAATTTGTGGCGGGATGGCGGTCCGTGGAAAAGAGGGGAAGGTGGAAACATTACAAACATCAAAAAGCGAAAGTCTTAATGCCCAGAATCGTACTTCGCGGAATATTCGTCTTACCTGCTCGGTAACTCTTCGGTAGACGAGGTGGGAAACCAGGCTGTAGGCGTGCATCCTAATCGAGAGGAATTCGCGAGTGACGTTCTGAAATTAGTAGAAGGGAAATTATCATGAAGGAGAATAACGGGTTCCACTTATTCGATAGGCGGCGAAAGAAGCGTCGGGGTGTGAACGCGGAAAGTCAAATGATATCAGGATATGCCATCAATTTTGAATGTTCGCGACGGGCTGGTAGCGAGTACTGGACAGCCCAAGTGCCTTTACTACGCCTCAGAATCGGAACGCAATGCAGAGATTCGCCATGTCCCAAACGTCTCCCCCACTCCCCTTCGTTTCATCTCGTTCGTCATAATGCCGACATTTGTGGCACTAAATGGTCGCGGTGTCTACTATCAGAAATTCTCCGGAAACCGTTATCGCTAAATTGGAACGACCAGCGGGAGCTCATGGGCTTTGGGAACACAGGAACCATTGGATTACATTGAGGCATCGCCGGTTTCTCATTTCTCGGAGTGACCGCCGAGAAATACCGGTGCTGGATTCTGAATGGCGACCCTAGGTTCGCACTTATGATCATTGAACTGGAATGTAATCTCCGCTTCGGCATCAGATTCAATCGGCTGTTTGGATTGAAACTCCGCTTTACAAGCTTCGCATATTCCTAAGGCTATCGGCGTCAGCTTCACAGTCCGTAGATTTCGGTTCGGCATAATTCAGATTCCTCCATCTCAGATTCCCAATGCGAACAAGATTACGGAAGCTCACTACATATTTTCCTGCTCTGCAGTTTCGGAGTTGGCGCGTTTTCGTTTGGAAATGGCTAGTGGAATTGGGCGTTTACGATCTGCTCGTGCGACGGCGCTGCAGCCGCTCAGAGACGCCCCCGTGGAGTTCTTCCTGGCACCGACCCGTGTCAAAATGCGGCGCACCTTTTTGGGAGAGACCGCCAAGCGGGTGGCTACGCGTGAGACTTTGCGTCCTTCGCGTTCCCAGATTTTAGGAATGATAAGCTCCGAGAATTCCTCTACAATCTGCTGGAAGGTCTTTTCTCCCACCGAGCCCTGCGACCACGCTTTGAGTGTTGCATCAACCTTTCCCGTCCGCATGATTCTGGTTTTGAGAGCTTGCAGGTCGTCCCACAATTGACCGCCTTGGTCATTCTTTAGGAAGGGCAGCGCGGAGTTATACGACTTCTCGGCAGCATCACGATCGTTCAGGATCGGATTGCAGTGGGATAGGCCTTCCCACACGTAAGCGTTCGCCAACAGCCGGCGATTTTGAGTTTGCTTTGCAAACTCAATCGCATCTTGTGCAAACTTGAGAGCCGCGCGAGCGTCCTTTTCTTGCTCTAATCGTCCTCCAATCTCTTCGTCTACTCTTGCATTCTCTACCATACTCTGCAGCAGTCTGATGCGAGACATGACGATATAATCGCTCTTCTGCTCGGCCAGCTCAAAAGCGATAGCCGCCTCTTGTTCGGCGCGATCAAAATCTCCGTCATCGAGATACAGGTACCCGTAAATCAGATGTACTGTCCCGGCTCCATGATGGTTCCCGTGATATTGAAAGATAGCTGCGGCTTGATCGAGGTGCGTAGATACTTGTTGACGCAACTGTTCGAAAGTCAACCGATGATCGGCAGAATTGTTCTTCAATTTCGGTTGCTTACCTTTACCTGTTTTGCGTCTACGCTCCGATGAAGCATCTATTTTCCTTCGAAGTTGTAGGCATGCCAAACGTTCGACAAGCGCCATATTGGCAAGGGAGCGGCCTAAGTGAGGATGTTTTGAGTCTCGTTTACAATACTCCTCGATCGCCCTCGTAAAGTGATCAATTGCATCGTAGTAGCGACCCTCTCGTCGTGCCATCCGCCCGTACGAGGAATGGATGTTGCCCAGTGTGACGTAGTCATCGGTGTCGCGCAGTGCCTCCTGAGCTTCGCGGAGTAGCGTCGCGGCATTCTTAGGCTTTCCCTTCTGAAACAAAAGCCAACTCTCCAGAACCGCCATAACCGCGGCCATTTTTGGGTGGCCTAATTCCAGAGCCAAATTACGAGCTTTTACCGTATACGCAAACGCGTCGTCGTATTCCCCTGCCTTCCTTAAACAGCGGGCTTTCCAGAAGCTTGCCACAGCGAGAGTTTCTTTGTCGTCCAAGTCTTGACCCAGTGCGAGCACGAGGTCAAAGTGTTCTACCGCTATGGCCGTCGCCTCCTCAGCCATGGCTACCATGCCCTCGGCCATGCGCAGATAAATGTAATTGCTCAATTGAAGCTCTGCCCGTAAGGCTTTTGGAAAACGCATCAATAACGTTTTCACCCGAGCAGGCCGGGCGAAACCAATGTCAACCCATTGAGCGACATAGCAGACCAATCGACAAGCATTTCGTTGCGTGGGATCGAGGGACTCCAGCAACGACTCGTGTGCCTGCAAGCAACTAACGCCACAATTAATATGGCGGCGGACGATATCCCGTTTCAATTGGGCGAGCAAGGTGTCTGATATTTCAACCACGTAGCGCCGCCTCCTTGTAGTCGTTGATCCAATACAGGCGGTATTCTAAGCCGTTCTCGTGAGATCCAGTCATGTTTTGCCCACATATCCTCTCTATAAGGCAACTGGGCGAAATGCGTGTGGGCGCCCAAGGCTGGTCCAAGCTTCGGCTTGCGCACTATCCATCGCTACCCGTGCCCTAAATCCAAAGTTCCATATTAGGCATTCGGCTTTGCTAAATACCTCTCGCAGGTTGTTTTGGGCGAGTTGTCCGAACTGGACTACTGGGTTCGCAAAACTGTTGGTTTGAGAGCCTACTAC
>PNAR01000366.1 GCA_003169715.1 Acidobacteriaceae bacterium
TTCTCTGCTTTACTGATTCGAGGTACCTGAATCCATTAGAAGCCAACTTAATTCTTCACCACGCAAGATTCCTCCGGCTCCCTAAGATTACCTTGGACGTGTGTGATCAAAGCTCACTGAGAATGTTTGTGAGGTCGCGAGATGGAAGAGGCATTGCCCCGCTTTGGGTTGAAACCCAGGCTCCCATCCGATTTGCGAGATCGTTCATCTGTTGAAGCAATGCGCTTTTTAGATATTGATGAACCAGGCCTGCCGTGAATGCGTCCCCCGCACCCACTGTGTCGGCGACTTGAACCTTGAAGCCCGGGTGCTCATCAGATTCGAATTTGCTGACTAGCAGGCTTCCCGACTCGCCGCGCGTGACGCAAACCAAATCAAGTTTGTACGCATCTCGCAGCTTCCGCGCGGCTGATTCTTCATTGTCGTATTTGATTTCGAGCAACTTCGCGACGGTTGGAAGTTCTTCATGGTTGAGCTTCACGATATTCGCCAGTTTCAGAGAGTCGCGAATTACTTCCGCCGAATAGAAGGATTGCCGGAGATTGACGTCGAAGACGCGGGCGGATTGTGGACGGGTAGCCCGCAGGAACTTGCCAATAGTTTCGCGGGATTGAGGCGAGCGCTGTGCAAGAGATCCGAAGCAAACTGCATCTGCGCGGTGAGCCAGGACGCGCCACTTATCAGTCCATTCCAGAAAATCCCAGGAGACGGATTCGACGATTTCGAAGTTTGCCTTTCCATTTTGGTCTAGACGGACATTGACCGTTCCAGTGGGATGCATTGAATCCCGCTGAAGATTTTCGGTTGAAAGAGAGGCCCCGGCGAGCTTCGGGATAACTTCATCGCCGAGATGGTCGGTGCCGATGCAGCTCGCAATTGTGGCTTCGTTGCGCAATAGCGCCGCAGCATGAGCGAAATTGGCGGGGGCGCCGCCAAGTTGTCTGCCGGTGGGAAGGAAGTCCCAAAGAACTTCGCCTAGACCGACGATTACAGGCTGTGAATCCATTGGAAGCATACTAATCCGGGGAGGGCATTGTAGATCGTGTCAGCCCGGGCTAGCGTCCAAAAAATGAAGGCGAACCTGCCTCGTCGAAGAATAGTGGGGAACGTCCCGTCTGTCCCCGGGTTTTGTAAAATCAATTATCAGTTATTGGTTCCCAGTTCTCTGCTTTACTGATTCGAGGAACTTGGTTTGGCATTGCCGACTGGCTGCTTGCAACTCGGCGAAGGATGGGGTCCGGCGCAACTTTGCCAGCAATGGATCGAATTGCAACGCTGAGACAGCGCAATAATTCTGGCTAATGGCGCTCTTGATTAGCCGCGCTGCAGCGTCTGTCTTTCCGCAATATGCGAGCATCGCGGCCTGATAGTAGCGCGTTTCAGGATCGGGCTCTTTCAACAACGAGGCTTCCGCTTTCTGGGCAACGGCGTCAAGGTTGGCCGCTGGATTGGTTTGCAAACATGCTTCCAATAGCTCGCGGTGGTCAAACGGATTCGCGGAAACTTTCTTAACTGCCATGCGCGCCTGCTCTATATTTCCGTCGCGAAGCAGGCTTGCGACGGTAATATAAGCCGCCCATTCCGAGCCGGCGTCCAGGCGAATGAAGTCCGCAGCCCGCTGTGTTTTTCCCGATTCCAGAAATGCCCAGGCACAGGAGCGAAACTCGTAGTTACCGGAATCGAGCGCCAGCGCAACGTCACATTCGTGCGTAGCTTCGGGCAGCATGCCCGCATAACGGAGGACGTAGGACAAAGTGAAATGAGATTCAGCGTTTTCAGGACGGCGCTTCACCAGGGCTTCAGCGTCATCGTAAGCGGCTACTACCTCGCCGCGCTCGGCCCTATGAAGAATGAGGTGCGCGGAGGCCGAATAGAGATTCGGATCGAGCGATAATGCGCGTTGGTATGCCTGATCTGATTTTTGAAGTGCGTCCTGGCCGCCAGTGGAGTATGCAGCGTAATAGTAGTACCGCAACCCCAGAGCGGCCCAGGCTGGCGCGTAGGTTGAATCCATACTGACGGCTTCTTCCAAAATCGCAATTGCCGTTTTGTTAGGATCGGGATCGTGAGAGATCGCCAAACTCCGCAGATATAAGTCATAAGCGTCCTGATTTTTTGGCTTTGTGCCAGCTTCGGTAAAGCCCTCGGCCGCACCCAGTTGCGGGAGCAATCCTTGACGCATTCTGGAAGCGAGTTGCCCTTGCACGCCGATAAGGTCTTGTGCTGCGGCACTGAGCGTGCTCTGCCAAATCAGCTTGTTACTGTTGACGTCAATTGCCTGCACCGTGACCAGCAGCTGTTTGCCTTGCTGCAAGAAGTGGCCGGTGATGACGGTAGAGACCCGCAACTTCTTGCCAATTTTTTGCGGATCTGCCTCGGGTCCGGAAAATTCTCTTGTGCTAGTCGTGGGACGCACATCTAACGAACGTGTGTACATCAGCACATTCGAAATTTCATCGGCCAAGGCAAAACGAAGATAGTCAATATCATCGGAATTACTCATGTTTTGCAGGGGGAGCACGGCAATTGTGGTTCCCGGGCGCGATGAAAAGCCGGATGCGCGGTGCCGGAACCACCAGGTTCCGACCGACGCCAGAACCGTAATCAGGATCAACGCCAGCCCGATGATCAGATATTTATGCCACGGAGCGGCCCGCTGAAACGTTTTGGAAGATGCACGGAGCGGAGAAAAATCACGCAGACCGGTTTTGGTGAGACCGGATTCAGATTCCTTTTTCAGGTGCTGAAGGTCATCTTTGAGATCCTGGGCGTTCAGGTATCGTTTGTCACGATCCTTCTCCATCGCCTTTCCGATGATCACCTCCAATTCAGGAGGCAAGCCGGGATTCAAGGTCAGCGGGGAAATCGGCTTCTTGTTCAAGACAGCGTCCAGCGTCGTGACTATGTTTGTGCCGGTAAAAGGCTTTTTACCGGTGGCCATTTCGAAAAGCACAACGCCAAAGGAAAAAATGTCGCTGCGAGCATCCAATATTTCACCGCGCGCCTGCTCGGGGGACATATAGACGGCGGTACCGGGGATCACGCCCATTTGGGTCAGAGAGTCTTCAAAGTTCTGGTCGCTGGTCGAAGTTTGCTCACGAGCGGATTTTGCGAGTCCGAAGTCCAGCACTTTCGTCTGACCGCTTTTGGTAATAAAGATATTGGCGGGCTTGATGTCGCGATGGACAATTCCCTTCTCGTGCGAAGCAATCAAAGCATCGGCAACGTGAATGGCAATATCGAGAACTTCATCCAGGTCGAGTGGGTTGCCTCGCAGGCGCTGTTTAAGGCTTTCCCCTTCCAGGCGCTCCATTACAATAAAGGGCCGGCCCTCATTGTTATCAATGTCGTGAATCGTACAAATATTGGGATGATTCAGCTGGGAAGCCGCGCGGGCCTCACGACGGAATCGCTCGAGGACGCGTGGGTCTTTCGCCATTTCCTCGGGCAGGAATTTTAGCGCCACCTGACGGTGCAATCGGGTATCCTCGGCGCCATAAACCACGCCCATTCCACCGCCTCCCAGTTTTTCGGTGATGTGGTAATGCGAAATGGTTTGATCGAGCACTTGGTAAGAGATTAGACCCTTCGGGCGCGATATTAGGCGTTAGGGGAACCCGAAGTCAAACGCTGGTGGGACCTGGCCACGCAGGGTAGCGAAGGCCGGATTTTGACTCGGATTTTCCGATGACCATTCGTAGCCTGTGCATGGTTGAGAAGAGTCATCTAATCGTGAACATCGTCGTGAACGTTCACTTCCGAACCCGCTGATATACTCAGCGTTTACTTTTTGCATTGAGGTAAGGGAATCACTTGCTAGTTGGGGAGGCAAAAACCCGGTTCCTAAAATTATTCGGGGCGGCGCCGCGAATCTTTGGCGCGCCGGGACGCGTGAACTTAATTGGTGAGCATACGGACTATAACGATGGATTCGTCATGCCTGTTGCGATTGAGTTCCACACGTGGGTCGCGGTCGCTCGCAGGGATGACCGCAAAGTGGTCGTGCACAGCCGGGAGCGGAACGAAACATTGGAGTTCAGTCTGGATGAAACCGATGCTTGCCCCAGACACGAATGGCTGGACTACGTTCGCGGGGTAGCGATTCAACTCCAGGCGGCAGGCCGCGAAATCGGCGGATCTAATCTACTTGTACAGTCTGACGTTCCCATGGGCGCGGGCTTAAGTTCGTCCGCTGCGCTCGAAGTCGCGAGCGCTCTCGCGCTGATGTACGCGGAAGATAAAACGGGCAGGAGCGAGGGTTTGGACCGATTGGATCTCGCGAAACTCTGCCAGCGGGCGGAGAACGAAACGGTCGGCGCACGTTGCGGAATCATGGATCAGTTCGCATCGGCGAACGGCCGCGCCGGGCAGGCTTTACTTCTCGATTGCCGGTCTCTTGAATTTAAATTGCTGCCGTTGCCAGCCGATGTCAGCCTGGTCATCTGCAATACGATGGTGCCCCATCGCAATGTTAGCGGCGAGTACAACCTTCGCCGATCGCAATGCGAGCAGGGAGTGAAATTCTTTGCCTCACAAATACCGGGTGTTCGGGCTTTGCGCGATGTTTCGTGGGAGCAACTTCAGCAGTACGCGAAAGATTTGGACGAAACGATCTTTCGCCGCTGCCGGCATGTAGTCACCGAAAATGCGCGGACGGTCGAAGCGGCGGCCGCCTTGCGATCCGGGGAAATCCAACGTTTTGGCGAACTCATGTACGACTCCCACCGAAGCTTAAAGAATGACTATGAGGTCAGTTGCGCCGAACTCGATGTTATGGTCGAGTTGGCGTCCGGCATTGGCGGTGTGTATGGCGCACGCATGACTGGCGGAGGATTTGGAGGTTGCACGATCAACTTAGTCAGGAAAGACATAGCTTCGGAATTCACCAGTAATATCTCGAAAATGTATAGAAATAGAACCGGCATTGATTCACAGATTTACGTGACTACCGCAGCGGACGGCGCGGGTCCGGTCAGTGTGTGACAGTTTCACCATATGGCAGTTGAATCAAATTGCACCCGAGCCAATCGCAAAGCGGGTCTCTCGACTCCGGAACTACTCCGCTCGATATGACAGAGCGGAGTAGTGTCACAGCAGGACGAGGGCGTCCGACAGCAGGAGCACAATGTTTAATCTGAGCGAATCCGCTCATCGGCGACTGAATCCGCTTACGGGTGAGTGGGTGCTCGTATCTCCACACCGGACACAGCGCCCATGGCTCGGGCAGGTGGAAACGGCGGCGGTAGAAGCACAGCCCGCGTACGATCCCACCTGTTACCTATGCCCTGGAAACGAGAGAGCCCGCGGGGTTCACAATCCCAAGTACGACTCGACTTTTGTTTTCGACAATGACTTCCCTGCCCTTTTATCGGATACCCCAAATTCCGATTTCAACGAAAAAGACTTGATCGTAGCGCAGACCGAATCAGGTATTTGCCGCGTAGTTTGTTTTTCTCCGCGACATGATTTGACGCTGGCGCGAATGACTCCCCAGGAGATCCGCGCGGTAATTGATGTATGGGCGGATCAGTTCCGCGATCTCGGAAAACGAGATCATATAAATTATGTGCAGATCTTCGAGAACCGCGGGGCTGCGATGGGGGCTAGCAATCCGCATCCTCATTGCCAGATTTGGGCGAGCAGTTCCGTGCCAAACGAGCCGACGAAAGAACAGTTGTCAATGCGGAGCTATAAGGATCGGCATGATCGGTGCATCCTCTGCGAATACTTTCTGTACGAGTCAACCCATTCGGAGCGGCAGGTTTTGGGCAATGAGCACTTTCAAGTAGTCGTGCCGTTCTGGGCGGTCTGGCCCTTCGAAACTCTAATCATCGGAAAGCGGCACGTTGCTGATATTTCGGCGCTGAGTCCGGAAGAAAGAGATGGATATGCCGACGTTCTGGGCAAACTCACCGGCTGCTACGACCGGCTCTTTAATGTTTCGTTTCCATATTCAATGGGTATTCACGAGCGTCCGACGGATGGAGAAGCGCACCCAGAATGGCATATGCACACACATTTCTATCCACCACTTCTGCGTTCGGCCACGATTCGGAAGTTTATGGTCGGATTCGAAATGATGGGTTCTCCGCAGAGGGATATAACGGCAGAGGCTGCGGCTGGACGTCTGCGGGAAGTTTGCTCGATGAAGTAGTGGCACAAATCTAGTTGCACAAATTTATGGGTAGTGTCTCAGTTTGGATTTAAGGGGCGCTGACGGCGGCTCTGCTGTGGCATACTGACGGCCACAAGGCTTACTTGGAAGCGGTCGAGGATGCCTTCGGAGCGGATATCGACTACGCGCAATTGCAGAAGTTATACGGCGCGCCTTCCGATGCCGAGATGCGCCGCTATAGTCCTACCCAGTGCATCGGCGCTGACATGAAGGTTGTCAGCGGTGATCCCGATCCCAAGCACGTAAGCACCAGCTATGTTGAGCGACACAATCTGACGATGCGGATGGGAATGCGTCGCTTTACGCGACTGACGAACGGTTTTTTAAAGAAGATCGAAAACCACATTGCGATGGTAGCGATCCATGCTGTGTACTACAAGTTTGCCAGAATCCATAAGTCGCTCAGGATTACCCGAGCGATGGCGGCTGATCTGTCGGATCATGTCTGGTCGCTTGCGGAAATCGTGCTCTTAGTAAAGTGAGGCGGCATTTGACTGCTGGACGGTGGATAGAACTGAGGCAGAAGGTGAAGAGCATAGGGCGCCCACTCACGTGTCCTCTGTGTCAATTTCACTTCTCTTACCGACACCATTTGCGAGCTGCGCGAACCTGCCCACATTGCAAAGTGCCTCTTGGGTTCCCGTTCTTCTATCGCGTGATTCTCTATATCGCTTATCTCGCTGTCGCCGGATTGACCATGTACAAGGGCTACCATAAGATAGGGACAGGCTGGCTCTTGTTGGGCCTGCCGTTTGCAGCGGCATTCGGATTCCTTGCTCAAATAGGAGTTCTTCGAGCTTTCCCTCCGACGCTTGAAGCGCATGCCGAGGGCAACACATGGTTGAATCTGAAGTAAATCCAAACTGAGACACTACCAAATTTATTTGCACAACAGTGCACCGGCTTTAGATTGCATGTTTCCGGTTTAGACGGAGGGTCGCGAAGCCTTGGAAAGTGCTAGGCTATTGGCATGAAACGCCCGCTTCCATTGTTGATTCCGTTCGTTGCTGTGTTTTTTTCACCGCTGCTTTTTGGCCAACAAGCAGGGGATGCGCAAGCCAACCCACCCGAGGACAGCGTTGATATTGTGACGCAGGTTCAGCAGCTCAGAGCAGAAGTCGAGCAATTGAGCGAGCAGGTTGATCGCCTGAATAATGAAATTAAGAGCATGCGGGCGACTAGCCCAGCGCCCGCTAGAACCACACGGAGTCGAACCGCGCCTACAACTCCGGCACTTGCAATAACGCCGGCAAGCGCCCCGGCGACGCCAGTTGCAGCGAGCGGCCAAAATGACGAATCTATACCCATCACAGTGTTAGTGTTTCGCGATGGCCGGAAGGTAGAAACGCGAAACTACGCCATTGTCGGGGAAAGTATCTGGGTCTATAACGAGCAGGAATCCAAGAAGTATCGGGTTGCGGACCTGGATGTTGACGCGACTAGAAAACTGAACTCCGATCACGGAGTTGGGTTCCAACTTCCGCCCACGCAATAGGGATTTGGATTGGGGACAGGAAGTTCGCTCTTGCGAATTCCAGGAATAAGAAATGTTGGAGTTTGCTATCGGCTTAACAACTGTTCTCGCAGCCTTCTTGACAGCTTCACCGCGAGCGAACGATAGAACCGGTAGGCGAGATGCGGAAACAGTTCAAACAGATCGGTCAAGACTGCCCAGTCTATCGCGTAAGCCTGCCCATCTTCTTCCACCGTGGCGGTGGCGCTAGCCAAACTATTCTCCAGATACGCCATTTCGCCGCAGATTTCACCGGGACCAACGGCCGCGACCTGCGTGCCACTCACGGCTATTCTGAGGCGGCCGTCGAGCAAGATATAAATGGTCTGCTCTCGCTTGCCCTGTTTGATCAATACCTCGTCTTTCTTGAGGTTCAACCGGCGCGCCTTGTCAATGATCAGAATCCAATCGTTGGGAGTCAGGAACTCCAAACGATCTGGAGCGGTTCGCAATACCGACATCAATTGATCTTTCGGCAACGCTGTATTCTGTTCCATAGGTTCGGCCCGAGTAAGGAAGGATATCAAAGGATCGGCTATTTTGAGGTATGCAGTTTGATGCCGTCAGTCGTCGGCGTTGGCGGTGACCTGAAGAGTCCTTATGGAGGAGATTTCCTGATCTTTGTACTGAAGCTGATAAAGCTTCCAGTAGATTCCGCGCTGTGCCAGGAGTTCCTGGTGAGTGCCGATTTCACGAAGCCGGCTCTTATGCATCACAATGATTTTGTCAGCGCGTTGCACAGTTGAAAGCCGGTGCGCGATGACCACCGACGTGCGTCCCTGGACCATGCGGATAAGGGCTTCGCGGACGCGGAACTCCGTCTCGGTATCAACGCTTGAAGTCGCTTCATCCAGAATCAAAATCTTTGGGTTGTGGGCCAGCGCGCGCGCGAAAGAAATAAGCTGCTTTTGCCCAGTGGATAGAGTTGATCCGCGCTCCCGAACCTCTTCTTTAAAGCCGTTGGGCAGTGTCTGAATGAAATCGGAGAGGTTGACATCTTCCGCGGCTTTTTCTACGTCGGCATCCGATATCCAATCCGTGCCCAGGCGGATGTTGCTTTCTACCGTTCCGGTAAAAAGGAATGGATCTTGCAGAACCACTCCAAAACGGCGGCGGAGATCAGCTAAATCCATGTCTTTCACGTCAACGCCATCAATGGTGATCGCGCCTTTTTGCACGTCGTAGAAACGCATCAGCAGGGAGATGATTGTGGTCTTGCCAGCGCCAGTGTGTCCAACGATCGCGGCGGTCTCGCCCGGTTCGATGGTGAAGGTTACGTCGCGGAGAACCCAGTCGGGGGTAGGGTGAAGGGCGGCTTCATAGCTTTGCTCGGCCTGACGGGTGGGGACACCCGTCTCTCCACGAGCACGGGCATTGTAGGCAAACCACACGTGGTCGAACTCAATTCGTCCAGGACCTTGAGGGACTTTGATGACTTCCGGAGCAGTGATCTCGGTGGGAGTATCGAGCAATTTGAATATTCGCTCGCTGGAAGCCATGGCTGATTGCAGAATGTTGTATTTTTCGCTGAAATCCTGAATGGGACGGAAGAATCGCTGCGCATATTGAATGAATGCCACCAGGATTCCGAGAGTCGTAACGTTTTTTACGAGTTGCCAATGCAACAGCGTCTTTCGACTGAACGTAACTGACAGTCCATGCGTGACCATGCCGTGTAACACGTCGCTGCCGCCAAACCAGATCACGCAGGCGATGGCGGTCGCCGAAAGAAGTTCAACCACCGGATAATAGACCGCGTGCGCCATGATCGCGTCTTTGTAGGCGTCCATGTGGACTTCGTTTACTTCAGAGAACTTCACATATGCGCGCTTTTCCCGATTGAAGAGCTGTAACACCATCATGCCGCTGACGTGTTCATGCAAGTACGCATTGATGCGGGCGATCGCTACGCGAATGCGGCGATAGGAATCGCGAACTCTATCGCGAAAGATTTTCGTTGCATAGGCAATGACCGGCAAAACCGCGAGCGTGATCAGCGAGACACGCCAGGTCATGTTCAACATGATCGCCGTGATCCCCACGAGCACGAACACATCCTCAAAAATCGAGACCACGCCGGAGGTGAACATTTCGTTCAGCGCGTCAACATCGGTTGTAACGCGCGTGACCAGGCGGCCGACGGGATTCTTGTCGTAAAAACCGATGTGCATGCGTTGCAAATGGCGGAAGATTTGACTGCGCAGATCAAACATCACCATCTGGCCCGCCCACTGCATGAAATAGGTTTGTAAATAGTCGAGCAGGAAACTGAAGGCGAGCAGTCCGACTCCAATGGCGGCAACTTGTGCGATTCCGAGCAAGGGTTTGTTGCTTAAGAAAAAATCTAGGGGCGTATGAAGTCCGGGCACTGGGGCAAGATATTTATCAATAACAACTTTCGTCAGGTAGGGGCCCAAAACGTCGGCACAGGCTTTCAGAAGAATCGAGCCCAGCGCAATCGCCACCTGCCATTTATATGGGCGCAAATAACCGACCAACCGCTTCATGAGCCGGCTGTCGTAAGCCTTGCCTAATACTTCTTCTTCGTGGTGTGAAGGCATTGGTTGATTTACTTATCGGAACAATAGTCAGTTTGAAACATTTAAAGTCGGCTCTCTGAGGATTTGAGTCTTAAGGATATCCTCGCTCCAGGTCTCGCAAATACGGCGAGACGCTGGGGCACCCGCACTCACACCCACATTGCCCGTGCTGCGGGAAGATTATCCTAAGTAGATGTGATGAAAGGCCCGCGGGATGGAATGAATGTGGGTCACCGATTCGGAGCGGCCTTGTCGGAAGCCGGCTTGCGAAGTCTTAGCACGATCTTTTTAGGAAGCTGACAGTCATTTTTTTCCATGTCTTCGCTGATTTCTCTGTGCGGTTCTTTAGGCAATGCCCGGAGCCATCTGACCAGAGGGGCGATAGAGTGCTCGAACGGCTGGCGGCTGGAATCGTCCACGAAGAAAAGGTCCTGCCAGTGGTCGCCACGAAAGATGTCCACGTGCAACTCATCCAGCATGATCGCGCCGGTAGGGGCTACGATTTGCTTCTCCGTCAATTGGCGAAGCGTGGGATCGTTGATTAAGGTTTGAACTTCTTGCATCTTCGCTTCAGATAAAGCGTCCTCAAATACCCTGGTTCGGTTCCTTTTTTCTACTTCCAAATGGAATTGACCGTCGCGCCGCAGAAGAACGCATACCTGATCATCGAAGTTCATGGTTTCAAGATGCAACAAATAGGGGTAGTTCGCGGCGGCTGGGGTCATCGGGTTCTGTCCCGCTAAAAGTGTGCCGGAAAGAAAAACAACGAGCAGGAAACCTAAGGGGTCTGGTCGCACTTCAATGGTAAATCTTAAAAAATTAGATCACAGCGCAAACCGAAAGTCATCCCAAAGCCCTAAATATGACGGACCACAAGGGCCGAATTCTTTGATCCGAATCCAACGCAGTTGCAGATTGCGTGCTCGATCGCGACGTGGCGGCCCGCTTTGGGGACATAATCCAGATCGCAAGATGGATCGGGAACATCCAGATTGATGGTCGGTGGAATTGTGCTGTGTTTCATGGCAATCAGAGTGGCGGCAAGGCTGGCGGAGCCGCACGCGCCCTGAGCGTGACCGATTTGCGATTTCAATCCAGACATGGGAACTTTGGCCGCATGTTTCCCGAAAGCTAGTTTCAGCGCGCTGGTTTCGACACGGTCATTCATCTCGGTGGAAGTTCCGTGGAGATTAACGTACTGAATATCCTGGGGAGTGAGCCCGGCTTCTTCAAGAGCCAGGGCGATTGCCCGGGCAGGTTCTTCGGGTGAATCGCTCATGCGCACGCGGTGAAAGGCCTCGCAGGTGGATCCGTAGCCAACTATCTCAGCGTAGATGCGAGCGTCGCGTGCCCGCGCGTGTTCGTATTCTTCGAGTATGAACATCCACGATCCTTCCGCCATGACGAAGCCATCGCGGTCGGCGGAAAACGGCCGCGAGGCGCGTTCCGGCTCTTCATTCCACGACTGCGTCAACGCACGCAGCAATGTGTATCCCTTAATAATTCCCGGTGTGATGGGCGAATCCACGCCGCCGACAAGAAACATGGGCTGAACTCCAGCCTGAATATGCTGGTATGCGTAACCAATCGCGTCGGTGGATGAAGTGCATCCAGCGGTCACGACGTGACTGTATCCGCGAAATCCGAAGCGCATGCTGATTTCGCTGGGGATGGTTCCCATCGTGCCGCTGGGTATGCAGAAAAGGCTGACCTGCTTCACGTGGCCCGAATGCCAGAGACGATACTGTTCTTCGGAAAATTCCTGCGCGCCGCCGCCAGTCCCGAGGATTACACCGATCTCACGCTTTTCGTCCATCGTCATTGCGGCGGGGTTAAGCCCGGCATCTTGAATGGCTTCGTGCGAGGCGGCAATAGCGAGCGGGACAACCCGCGAAACATGCTTGCGCTCGCGCGCGTCAACCCATGCAAGCTCGTCAAATTCCGGAATTTCTCCGGCGATCTGCACCGGTAGCGCTGAAGGATCGAACCGCGAAATTCGTTTTACACCGGATCTGCCCGCGAGAATGGCAAGACAAAATGCCTCTTTGCCAATTCCATTGGGACTAACGACGCCCATGCCAGTAATTACAACGCGAGGAACCATAGAGTATGTCGTTCAGCAGAACTGACGAGAGGTCAGCAACATTCTTCCAACACCTAGGAGCCTTTCCCAGGAGAACATGAAACTACAACTGGCCCGGCATCCTACAGTAACAGACGCCGGGAAGTGGGATAATCATGTTTAGTGCCGGTAACGGCTCAGTTTGAAATTCCTGTTTTAATCTACGGCGTCATCCCGAGATTGCGAGGCATCTTGCGCGTAGCGAATAGGCGCTAAACTAAACGAGAGCAGCTGCGCTGCACGCGAGATCCTTCGGGACTGAAGGCCCTCAGGATGACGTCGAAGTAGAGATTTGTTCCAACTGAGCCACTATCCAATGCCGCTGGGCCTGTACATCTCCGTGCCTTTCTGCCGCAGCAAATGCAGTTATTGCAACTTTGCATCTGACGTTTTTTCTCGCGCTGTCCACCAAGGTTATATTAACCGCGTTTGCGACAGCATTGAACATGCGCGCGATGTCAGCGAACAACTTTGCGGCAAGTTGGAACGCGTCGCCGACTCCATATTCCTCGGCGGAGGAACTCCTACTCTACTCGATATAGACCAGCTTGAGCGATTATTTGTCACGATCCGGTCAACTTTTGATGTTCTGGCTGATGCGGAAATTACGGTCGAGTGCGCTCCGGGAACGATCACCGCGGCCGTGGTTGATGCTTTCAAGCGTTGCGGGATCAATCGCGTGAGTTTAGGCGTGCAGTCATACGTTGATCAGGAAGCTGCGTCGGTGGGGCGATTGCACAAACGGCAAACCGTGATGGATGACATTGCGCGTTTGCGAGCGGCGGGAATTGCCGACATCAATGTTGACCTGATCGCTGGATTGCCACACCAGACCGCGGAGAGCTGGGAATATTCCCTGGAACAAGCCGTCGCAGCGGGAGTGCCGCACGTGAGCGTTTACATGCTTGAAGTGGATGGCGACTCGCGTCTTGGCCGCGAACTCATTGCCGGCGGGACGAAATATCATGCCCACTTTGTGCCGAATGAAGACATGGTCGCTGATTTCTACGAAGAAGCTTGCGCACGATTGGATGCGGCGGGGGTACACCAATATGAAATTTCAAATTTTTCTCGAGATGGACGCGAATCGCGCCACAATCTGAAATATTGGAGACGGCACCCCTATCTTGGATTCGGAGTAGATGCACATTCCATGCTCTCCGCGACGGACGAGGGGATGGAAGCCGTACGATTTTCTGCGCCCGATTCGCTTGAGGAGTATGTTGCAGGACGCCCACTCAATATCAATCCAATTTCCTGGCAGGCAGCACTTGAGGAAATATTCTTTTTGGGATTGCGCCTCAACGACGGCATTGATTTGGATTCGGTTGAACGCAAATTTGGAATTACGCCAGTATCACAAATGTTAAATGTGATTGACGAATGCGCCAGCGAGGGACTAATAAACAGGCAGGACAGCAGAATCAGCCTGACTTCCCGCGGCCGTTTGTTATCGAATGAGGTGTTTGAGCGATTCATTTCGGTCAAGACGTAGCGAGCTACGTCTCTACCATGATTCGATTACTGTTTCACCACTTCAACCAACCGGTCGGTTTATGCTCTTCGCTCCCCGTTCCTTCGCATGGTCTAATTAAGAGATTGCACGACGTGGGGTGCAGTCCCGAAACGTCGCGGAGGAATTGTGGACTTTCAACTCAACGAAGAGCAACTCCAATTAAAAAAGACAGTGAGCGAATTTGCCTCGCGTGAAATCGCGCCGCACGTCATGAAGTGGGATGAAGTCGGCGAGTTTCCTCTATCCACAATCAAGGAATTGGGCAAGCTCGGGTTGCTGGGAATTATTTTTCCGACAGAATATGGCGGGGCGGGCATGGGATATGTCGAATACGTTACCGCGATTGAAGAGTTATCCCGCGTAGATGGATCGGTGGGAATCATTGTTGCCGCCCACACATCGCTTTGCTCGAATCATATTTTTGTCGCGGGAAACGAATCTCAGAAGAAAAAATATGTAAGCAGGCTTGCAACAGGGGAATTCATTGGCGCATGGGGTCTCACCGAGCCATCGTCGGGATCGGACGCGGGCAGCGCGCGGATGACCGCAGTGCGCAAGGGCAATAATTGGATTTTGAACGGGACCAAGACTTTTTGCACTAACGGCCACTACGCGGACGTGCTGGTGGTTGTTGCTGTCACCGATCGGGCCGCGCATACGCACGGGCTTTCGGCTTTTCTAGTCGAAAAAGAGACCAAAGGCTTCCGTCCTGGGAAAAAAGAAAACAAACTCGGCCTACGTGCCAGCGATACGGCTGAGCTAGTTTTCGAAGACTGCGTTCTTCCTGCCGAGAACCTACTCGGCACCGAAGGCCAGGGATTTGTGGACGCTATGCGCGTGCTCGATGGTGGCAGGATTTCCATTGCCGCGCTATCGCTAGGCATGGCTGAGGGCGCGTACGATGCGGCGCTGAATTATTCCAAACAGCGGAAGCAGTTCGGCAAAGCGATCAGCGATTTTCAGGCGATCCAGTGGAAGCTCGCGGATATGGCAACCGAAATCGAAGCGGCTAAATTGCTGACGTTGCGGGCCGCGTCCATGAAAGACGCGGGGATGAAGACAACGCTGGAATCCTCAATGGCGAAGCTCTATGCGAGCGAAGTCGCGGTGCGCTGCGCGAATGAAGGTGTGCAGATTCACGGCGGATACGGGTTCATCAAAGACTATCCCGCAGAGAAGTATTATCGGGACGTGAAGTTGTGCACGATTGGCGAGGGGACCAGCGAGATACAGAGGCTGGTGATAGCGAGGCAGTTGCTGAAGGAGTAGCGGCCGGCACCTTCAACGCGGCGCAGCCCTTGCGAATCGCCCGGCCGGGATCGCTCGTATGAAAGCAGCGCCAGCAATCAGGTAGGTCCAGGTAAGAAGCGTGAATCTACCGCCAAATCCCCTCCTCAATGAGTCGCAACGTGAATGGCAAAGTGCACCGCCAGCACGACTGCTGACAGAATAATGCCGATCGCTAATGGTCCTCTCTTTCGCCATAGCCTGACTACGGCAATGATGAAAATCGCCTCCGGTATCACAATCACTGCGAGCCAGTGCGTCCATTCCAGGTGGTCCAGGCCCAAACTTGGAAAGAGATACGCCGTCAGGAGCAGCAGACCAAACGCACAAACCACCAACGCGCCAGCAATCACGACTCCTGATGCTACTCCAACAGCCCTTTTCCCGATGTTATTCATTCGCTCCTCCCTACGTCCCGGCTTATTTCCGAACCAGGCCTTTAATCCGCGGCCGGAATGTCTGAAAATCGCAGTCGCGCTTCCCAGCGCCCAAAACAATGCCGCCCAGTCGTTCTCAATAAAATCCAGTTCCCGCAACATTGCATTGGCCCACTCCTGATTGCCGGCGGATGCATGCCGAAGAACGGCGCGCAACAATCTCACCGCCAATCTGCGGATCGCGGGCATCAGCTTTTTGCTCCGCTCAACGCCGCGTGGCCCAGCCGTCCCATCGAACGCGAAAGTCGGTGCTCGCGAGCGAACTGTTTACCGTCCGGCGTGAGCCGATACAAATGCCGGGGAGGTTTGCCGATCTCGGCCGTTTCCCATGAGGTTTCAAACAACTTCCGTTCTGCAAGACGCATGAGAATCGGATACAGCGTGCCGGACTTCAGCGAGGTGTTCCGGCTGATCTCATATCCATATTTCCAATCCTGCGGACTTTGCAGAAATTCGGCCAGGACAAGTATTGTTTGCGGCGAGAGACGCAATTTCATGAGTAAACTCTACATATATAGATGTGATTCGTCAAACGTTATTTCAGAACCAGGACGGTGCCCCACTCAAGCCAGGCTTGAGTGGGGAATTTTCTGACCTAAACCTCCGACGCATGTGAGTACGTTTTCGGATGAGTGCGACTCACTTCTCCGTGAAGCCGTTCGCCAGCACGCAATGGGATGGGAAGAGATTGGGTCTGAGTGGACTGCAAAAAAACGCGAGAGTAGAGCGGACACTCTATCCAGTGCGGAACTGACCAACAAAATCACAAAAGCTTGGCACCGGAGAGGCCCTAATGTGGCTCGCGCGTACCTAGACCGCATACACGGCGCAACATAGCGCTGCTATTATGCAACCGTGCCTCTTTCCTGGAACGAGATTCGCCATCGTGCCATCGCATTCTCAAAGGAATGGACAGGCGTTAAGAGCGAACGGGCCGAAAAGCAAACTTTCTGGAATGAATTCTTCGAAGTTTTTGGCATCCGCCGCCGCGTGGTGGCTAGTTTCGAAGAGCCAGTAAAGAAGTTGTCCGGCGAGTACAGCTACATTGATCTGTTTTGGCCCGGAATCGCCCTCGTCGAACACAAGAGTTTTGGCAAGGGCCTTGACAAGGCCGAGTCGCAGGCCTTCCGCTACATCCGGGAGCTCGCCTCTGAAGGACGCGGCGACGAAATTCCCCGTTACGTCATCGTTTCCGATTTCGCGCATATCGCCCTGCACGATCTAGAACCAAGCGGACAAATCAGTCTGCCGCTCTTCGACAAATGGCGCGTAGCCACGATTGAGTTTCCGCTTTCTGAGTTTCATCAGCACATTCACTCCTTTGCCTTCATACCGGGCTATCAACAGCACAAATTTGAGGAGCAGGACCCAATTAATCTTAAAGCGGTCGAGATCATGGGCCGTCTCCACGACACGCTGGAAGCTGGTGGCTATTCCGGCCATCAGCTCGAACGCTTCCTGGTACGCATCCTTTTCTGCCTATTCGGTGAGGACACGGGCATCTTTGAGCGCGAGTCCTTTCGTCTGTATCTTCTGAACCGCACCGCGCAGGATGGCTCGGACCTCGGTTTGCACCTCGCGCGCCTTTTCGACGTTCTTAATACGCCGCCCGAAAAGCGACAGAAAAATCTTGACGAAACATTGGCCGCATTTCAGTGGGTGAACGGCGAGCTCTTCGCCGAAAGTCTTGGCTTCGCCGACTTCAATCGCGACATGCGCAACCGCCTGCTGGCATGCTGCCGTTTCGATTGGAGCCGTATCTCGCCCGGCGTCTTCGGCTCCCTCTTCCAGAGCGTCATGGAGCCGCGCGAGCGCCGGCAGGTCGGCGCCCATTACACCTCCGAACGCGACATCCTCAAGCAGGTTCGCTTCCTGTTCCTCGACGACCTGCGTGCCGAGTTCGAAGCCGTCAAGGGCAACAAAAGGA
>PNAR01000450.1 GCA_003169715.1 Acidobacteriaceae bacterium
AAACTGCAATCTCTCGGCATTCGCACATGTAAGACGAATGCCTGCCGGGCACAGAACTCGTGCTTCCGCTATCCTCTCTGGCAGCAAATCAATTCCGGAAATATTTTCGGGACGCGCTCCCCATCGCACAAATTCGCGCAGCCAGAATCCAGTTCCGCATCCGACATCTAGAATGCGAGCCCTTTCGATCTTAGTGCTACTGTAGCGGCCGAATGCTGCGACTATTCCTTGCTCGCGTTCTTGCGATGCCAACAAATTAGCGGGATCGAAAACGGTGTATCGGGATTGATTCATTCGTTTCGAATACGCCTGGACGATTCGCGAACGCTCACTCGCTGCGGAAGAGATTCTAGTCTCGCCGGGATCATCTGAAAAACTGGGCAGCTGCGGCTGGCTATTGGTCGCAGGCTGATGGCATTCATTCATGAGTGTTAGTGGGCCCAGTCGTCCCAACTGACTAACGGCGGCAGCGGATTAAAGAAAATAAGCGGGGATATTTGCGAAAAGCTATCTTCTGCCCGCCCCGGCGACTGATTGAGCAGGCGCATCGCTGACTCTGGACGCAATATCTTCGGGGTATGAGTATTCGGGAACTATTTCTCTGATTTTTGCGCGAATCGGAGCGGGTCCGTCCATATACAGCGTCCCTCTCAGATCATCTAAATGAGATTGCAGCTCTGCCCAATTCTGCGCTTGACCACGTGCTCTTTTTATTTTTTGAGATGATGTCGGGTAGACATTTTCGTCCGGGTAGAAAAGTTCTTCGATCATCTTCTCTCCCCGGCGCAACCCAGTGAATTTGATTTTTACTTCGTCTTCGGTCTTCCCAGACAGGTGAATCAAAGTTCGAGCCAGATCCAGAATCCGCACGGGTTCACCCATGTCCAGCACTAAAGTCTCACCCTGGTTTCCGATAGCAAAGGCCTGCAACACCAATGATACCGCCTCCCGAGTTGTCATGAAAAAACGTTTCATTTCCGGATGAGTAACCGTCAAAGGCTGATTATTCCGGAGCTGCTCTTTGAGGACAGGAATGACACTGCCGCTTGAGCCGAGAACATTTCCGAAACGGACCGACACGGACCGCATGCCGCAAGCCGGCATTGCTGAAATTATCAGCTCCCCAACCCTCTTCGTTGCCCCCATGACGCTGGTGGGGTTGACAGCTTTATCGGACGAAATCAAGACAAAGCTTTCGCAGCCGCTCTCCTGCGCTACCCTGATCAATTCCAGCAATCCGAAAATGTTATTTTTGATCGCGCCTCGCACGTTGGTTTCCATTACCGGGACATGCTTGTATGCCGCCGCATGGAATATCACTTGCGGCCCATGTTCCAAGCAAAGCTTCTGCATCTGATCGCCATCGCCGACATCTGCAACGTAAAATATCTTGTGGATCATTGTCTTCCGGGGCGAAAGCTCGCGCTGCAAATAGAATATTCCCGTTTCGCTCTGGTCCACACACAGCAATGCTCGAGGTTCGTACTCCAGTATCTGGCGGCATAACTCAGAACCAATCGAACCCGCTGCACCCGTCACGAGAACAGTACGTCCGCTAATTTCATGTCTTACCGAACTCATGTCTACCTCGACGGGATCTCTCCCTAAAAGATCTTCAACACGCACATTACGAAATTCGCTAATACCAGCTTTTCCTGTAATAACGTCGTATAACGCCGGAACGGTACGAAACTTTATGCGGGACTTTTCGCAAATTTCTACAAAACGTTGCATCTGAATGCCGGTGGCAGAAGGCACTGCAATCAATATCTCGTCCACGGGGTATTGTTCAACCAGTGCTGGAAGCTGGTCCACGCGTCCGATCACCTGGACACCTTCGATCTTCAAGCCTAATTTCGACCGGTCGTCGTCTACACAACCTATCGGAGTGTATCCAGTCTTCAGTCGCTTGATTTCTCGAATGAGCGTGTGTGATGCAACTCCCGCGCCCACCAAAATGACCTTGCGGCAAGAATTAAGGTCTTGCCGCACAGATTCGGCTAGAACTCGAGAGAAAACGCGGACCCCTATCAGCAAGCCAGCAGTCAGAAGCGGCTCAAGCATGTACACCGAGCGCGGAAAGCCTTGGATAGTAAAGATATAATGCATTGACAGGATGAAGACTATGGATCCCACAGCAACAGCCTTAACGACTTCCAGGAGATCTCGTAACCCCGTGTATCTCCACCAGCCGTGTAAGAGTCCAAAGTAGGCAATGGACACCATTCGAACCAGAATTAGGATTGGAATAGAAACCCAGAGCAGCGAGCGGAACGGCAAAGAAAAATCAAACCGCAAAAGCCACGCCGACAAGATTGAAAAAACGATCAGCAGCGATTGAAATATCGCCACAAACCACGAATTGTTTCGCAAGAGAGTACGAGCGAGCTTAATCATAAAATTGAGGAAAACAGATGGCCCCGCTTATTACAATAGGTACTTAAGATGCGTCACTCTTAGGGTACGATTTGGAAAACCAAATAGAAACTACAGTTCTTGAGAGCAACAATAAATCGTAACAAAATGATTCTCTCTCCATGTAGTCCAAGTTTAACTCAAGCTTACGGGGCAGAATGACCTCTTCGTAAAACCGTTCGGGATCAGCGCATTGACTAAGTAGGTGCTCTTCCCTTCTATACTTAATTGACGCCAGATCAGTGATTCCCGGTCGCAGCGTCAATACTTGACGCTGCCGGAGGTCATAGCGCCGGACATAGCGCGGTACTTCTGGCCGGGGACCCACCAAACTCATCTCTCCCTTTAGAACATTCCAAAGCTGCGGCAATTCGTCTACTTTGAGAGATCGCAGGATCTTCCCTAGTGGCGTAACTCGCGCATCTCCTCGACAGGTAATTGAGAGCCCTACCTGTTCCGCATTGTTCTGCATCGACCGAAATTTCGCGATCCGGAAAACGCGACCTCCTAGGCCTACACGTTGTTGAAAATAAAGTGCCGGACCCGCAGAAGTAAGTTTGATCAATAGCGCGATAATTAACAACAACGGCAAAAACAGAAGAAGGGCCACTGAAGACGTAAAAACGTCAAATAGACGCTTGCCTCCCCTTCGATAGAGTCCCGCGGTCTTCGAACTGCCGGAGATCGACATCTTCCGGGAACTCTGTTCGTTACCGACAGATTCCACTCTCACGATGAAATACACCTTATTGTAGTCGGAGTGGACAAAAAGGCATTTTTCGTCATAAAGCGTTACCTATCGGGAGAACTTATCCAGAACATCTTCGACCGATGAAATTACATACCGTACTTCCAATTCGCTCATGCTCGGATAAATGGGCAGTGAAATGCACCGCAAATACTCTTTTTCTGCGTTGGGAAAATCCCCGTCTTTGTATCCATAAAGGCGCTGATAGGCCAGCTGGAGGTGTAGGGGAATAAAATGAACACTCGTTTGGACCCCGCGTTCCATCAATTCGTTCACAAATCGGCCCCGATCGATCCTTAGACGGTTCGTCTCTAGTCGCAGAATGTACAAATGCCATGAAGTTTCGCGATCTGATGAGATCGTTGGAATTTCGACCGCTTCCAATGAACCAAACGCTTCGTCGTAGGTTTTTGCGATTTGGCATCGAGCCTGGAACATCGCATCACACTTTGCAAGCTGCACGATTCCAAGCGCAGCCTGCATATCCGTAAAGTTATATTTAAAGCCCGGTTCCAGAACATCGTAGCGCCACGAACCTTCCGCACTGTAGCGCTTCCATGCGTCGTGCGAAATACCATGGAGACGCATGAGCCGGATTCTCTGGGCATAGGCCTCATTATCGGTCGTGATCATGCCACCTTCTCCGGTACTAAGGGTTTTCGTGGCATAAAAGCTGAAGGCGGTCAGCATACTGTTCGCTCCGATTCTTTTGCCTCGATATGAAGACGGCAGAGAATGCGCAGCATCCTCTACAACGTGAAGGTTGTAGCTTTTAGCGAGCGTGTGAATTTCATCCAGGTCGCAGGGCAATCCTGAAAGATGAACGGGGATGATTGCACGTGTGCGGGGCGTGATCCTATTCTTCGCATCCTCGACGCTTAGATTTAAAGTACTCGAATCAATATCGACGAAAACGGGCCTGGCACCCAGGTATGTGACGACTTCCGCAGTAGCGGTGAAAGTATTCGTCGGCACGAGCACCTCATCTCCGGACTGAATTCCGATTGCGTCCAAGCTGAGATGGAGTGCAGCCGTGCACGAAGACACCGCGATCGCATGAGCGGCCCCTACATATTGCGCGAATTCTTGCTCAAATTGAAACGTCCGGGATCCCATGGTAAGCCAACCCGAACGAATGACATCGCTTACCGCCCGCACTTCTTCTTCCCCCATTGCGCTGCGGTGAAAAGGGATTTTAAGATCGACTTTCGCTAGCATAGTTGGTTAGCACGGTTGTTGAGCGCTCCAAGGACAGTGTAGATCAACCTTCCGTCAAATGACCGGAGATCAGGGTTGTCTCATATAGCCTATCGAGATGATTTTCAAGAAGTGGGTTCTCTATCCTACAGAGAAAGCAGATGCCTTAGTTTCTCTCGGAAGTAAGGCGGCGAATCGCTGTGCCATCTCGTTGCGGTCATGGTAGGCAAATACATAACGACTGCCACTTTCTCCCAAATCGCGCCGGAGCGATGAATCGGCCGCCAGTTTACTGAAAGCGCCGGCAAGCGCAACGGGGTTCTCCGCTTCAACATAAATACCGCCGCCCGCCCGCTCAAGAAGTTGCCGCGCCTCGCCATCAATAGTCAGTACAACAGGCAGCTTGGCGGCCATGCTTTCAAACAATTTCGACGGCAGCGCACCCTGAAATAGAGATAGATTCTTGAGCGGCACGACAGCTACATCGAGAGCAGAAAACACCGACGGCATGGCATCGGCTGGATAAGGCGGAAAAAAACGCACATTGTTGAGCTTTCGCCGTTCCGCAAAAGCTTGCAATCTTGATTTGTCGGGTCCATCTCCGAAGAAAACAAATAAAATTTCCGGATTCGAGACTTGCATCAGTTCTGCAGCCTCAAGCACAGTATCCAGGCCTTGAGCCAATCCATGCAAACCGGTATATCCAACTACACAAAGTTGGCCGAACGTCAGCCGCGCTCGCATTTCTTCTCGTTTGCCAGCAGGCAGAACGAAGCGATCAGGATCGACCCCATTTGTTATTAATTCCACTGGAATCTTCGAAATGCGCCCACGAATATCACAGACAATTCCCTGGGTTTGCCCAGTGATCGCGTACGAATTCCGATAAATATAACCTTCCAGCGTCTGAGCGGCCCGAATAATAACGGGATTTCGCAAAATTCCCATGGCGACAGCGGATTGTGGCCACAAGTCAGAAACATTAAAGATCATGGGCGCGCCGCGCCATCGAGCAAGAACTAAACCAGAAATTCCCAAAAAAAGAGGCGGCGATTCGACGACAACCAGATCCTGCTTCCCTGCGCGAAAAATACCGGCCCAGATTGCACAAAATGCAAAAGAAAAATAATTCAGTAATCGGCGCAAGAAACTGCGCCTGCGGCTCGCATAGGCCCAAGTTCGTAGAATTCGAATTCCATTCCGCCGCTCCTGGATAAACATGCGTCCACGATATTCCTCAAAAATCTGGCCTTTCGGATAATTCGGCAACGAAGTCAATACCGTCACTTCGTGCCCGAACGACGATAGTCTCTTGGCGAGATCCTCCAATCGTTGTTGGGCCGCCCCAGTCTCCGGCGGGAAATATTGAGTCAGCAACAAGATTCGCATTGGTCAAGCCCTCTCGGCGGCTACCAGTGCCCTATGGGCATTCGGCTGCGACAATGGACGGCACCCTCCGCCTTGAATAGTGTACTGGCGGCCACATGCAGAACACGTCACCTCCTCCCCGTCTGGAAGGCGGATACCGCAATAGCACACCCAGCCTGCTTGCTTCGCCGGGATTCCCATAACCAGGGCGTAGTCGGGCACGTCGCGATTTACCACCGCGCCTGCGGCGACGAAAGCGTACTCCCCGATAACAGTTCCGCAGACAATCGTGCTATTGGCGCCTAGACTGGCGCCGCGTCTAACAAGTGTCTTGCGATACTCATTTTTACGAACTATATGGCTGCGGGGAGTGTTCACATTCGTGAATACCATTGACGGCCCGCAAAACACATCATCTTCCAAATCCACGCCCGCATAGATGGAAACGTTGTTTTGAACTTTGACGTTGTTTCCAAGGATGCAGCCTGAAGATACCAGAACGTTTTGCCCTAAATTGCAACGCTCGCCAATACTGCTACCCGTCATGATGTGCGAAAAGTGCCAGATCTTTGTCCCTGCACCAATCTTGCATGGCAAGTCAATTATTGCGCTGGGATGAGCAAAATATTTCTTCTCATCACATACTAAAGGAATGGGTTGCCCCTGACTTCTCAAGGATTGCTCGCAGGCGTCGAGAACTTGGAGAACTCGCAACGCGCTTTCACCATCCGTGAGCGGACGCTCACGGTTACAAACGCACTCAAGAAAATGCTTGCATTCCTCGTAAAGAGGTTCCTGATGCGCCAAAGGAATTATCTTACCCTCTTCTTTCTTCGCCACCGGCACGCGATCTACCCATTCCACTCGATGCGGATATATAACCAGTTTGTCTTTCGGCTCAAGGTCGTCAAAGACTGCCATGCTGCGATCCCCGACCACACACAGCTTTTGTTCCTTAAACGGATGAAGCCAGCTTACAAAGATGTGAGCCATGACACCGCTGGGAAAGTGGGATGTCGTGAGTGTAGTATCCGCAATTTCAGGACGGAGATAAAATCCGCCTTGGGCCGAGACACGATCGGGAAATTCTTTGAGAATAGACAGGATGACGGCGATGTCGTGCGGGGCAAAGCTCCAGAGGATATTCTCTTCCGTGCGCAGCTTTCCCATATTCAAACGGGAAGAGTAGATGTATTGGATCTTGCCCAGTTCTCCATCCTGCACTCGTTGTTTCAATTCGCGAATCGCCGGATGGTATTCCAGGATATGGCCGACCATTAGAACCCGATTGCGGCGTTCTGCCAGTTCGACTAATTCCGCTCCTTCTCTTACCACCAGTGCCAGAGGTTTTTCGACGTAGACGTCTTTATCTTTCTCCAGAGCAGCCTTAGCCAGTTCAAAATGTTGAGCCGCCGGCGCCGCGATGACAACAGCCTGAATGCCAGGATCGTCTAAAACAACTTGCACATTGGATGTGGTCTTCGTCCCGTAGGTCCGTTCGACTTGCTCACATACATCCTTGCGAACGTCGCATACCACAGCCAACCCGCCCAGCTGATCAAATACTCTGACCAGATTCTTGCCCCAATAACCGCATCCGATGATTGCCACTTTAGGCGAGGACATTTCCACGATTCTCCGGCACTCTCTAGCTGTTAATTCTTTGCGAAAAAACTCGCAACTGCGCTTATTACCATTTCCTGTTGGCCTGCGGTCATTTCGGAAAATATGGGCAATGAGAGGACTTGAGCGCTTACCTTCTCCGAATGCGGCATGGAGCCGGGCTTGTACCCCAGATTCTTGAAGGCACGCTGCAAATGAAGTGGATATGGGTAGTAGATTTCAGAGGGAATGCCATTCTCCTGAAGATGCTGCCGGAGATGATCGCGAGCCTCGACTTGCACCGTGAACTGGTTAAACACGTGACGGCAGTGTTCCGGCTCACGCGGCAAACGGATTCTGTCTTCCAATCCGTGATCTGCTACCAGGCTGCGATACCGCCCCGCATTGCGGCGGCGGTCGTTCGTCCATGATTCGAGATATCGCATCTTCACCCGCAGTATCGCAGCCTGCATAGCATCGAGCCGGCTGTTTATACCCAACGCTTCGTACTCATATTTATTGCGCGCCCCATGGACGCGAAGAAGTCTGATATGTGCAGCAATGACGGGATCATTGGTGGTGATCAAACCGCCATCTCCCGCGCCTCCTAAATTTTTGGAGGGAAAGAAACTGAAACATCCAATTACGCCAATAGTACCTACTTTTCGGTTTCGATATTCGGACCCAATCGCCTGGGCGGCATCCTCGATCACTGGAATCTTCCGTCGATTGGCAACTTCCATGATCGGGTCCATCTCTGCCGGTAGCCCGAATAGGTGCACTGGCATGATTGCTTTAGTCTTCGCCGTAACGGCATCTTCCAGTTGATTTGGGTCCAGGTTATAAATGTTTGGATCAATATCCACGAACACAGGAACCGCTCCGATCCTGGCGATTGAACCTGCGGATGCGACAAATGTGAACGGAGTGGTAATGACTTCATCACCCGGCGCAATCCCCAATGCCATAAGTCCCAGCAAGAGCGCGTCAGATCCTGAGGCGCAACCAATTGAGAATTTGCTGTCGAGGAAGCGGCCGACTTCGTTTTCAAATGCTGAAACTTCCGGTCCGAGAATGAAGTGCTGACTCTCGAGGACGCGAGTCACAGACTCGGTAACCTCCTCGCGAATACTCGAAAATTGCGCTTTCAAATCCAGGAAGGGAAAGGCGCTCTTTGTGGGTACCTGAGCTGTGGCCAATATTTTCGCTCCGTCTATCGGAATAATAAATCTGGTTTTGCGGGCATGCTAAGCGGAAGCGCCGACAGAATCTTCTCCGTAAAGTTGGAATGTTGGGTCCGCCCCGTGGAGGGCTCTCACAATTAACTCCGCGGCGTGGGCAGATTTGACACTACTCCGGGAATGATCTTGAAACTTCCTCCTGGCAGCCTTACTGAATTCAAGAATCATCTCCGAATCCGCGCCTGCGAGTCGATTCCATTCATCTTTGAGTGTTTCTTTCCACTCGGTTTCGTCTCGCAAAGTTACGCACGGGACATCGAGCCACCGGGCTTCTTTCTGAATCCCGCCGGAATCGGTAAGGATAATTTCGGCGTGTCGCTCGAGAGTGAGCATCTCGAGGTACGACAAAGGCGAGATAAGCCGCAGACCCGGAGACGGCTTTTCCATTTCCCGTAAACATTTGAGGGTCCGAGGGTGTACCGGCCATATCACCGGACATTCTCTCGCCAGAGCGTTCAATGCTGTTACGATGTTGGCCAAGCGTTCTGGCACATCGGTATTTTCGGCACGATGAACCGTTGCGAGAATATACTTCCGGGAAGTCAATCCAAGGTCCGCCAACAGGTGCGATTTGGTTTCGGCCACAACCATGTGTTCGGCCAGCGCGTCTTGCATTACATCGCCAACCAGATGCACGCCGTTCGTAATTCCTTCATCGCGCAAATTTTTTACCGCGGCATGCGTCGGAGCAAACAGCAGGCCGGATATGTGATCGGCAACGATTCGATTGATCTCTTCCGGCATCCTCCGATTGAAACTCCGCAGGCCAGCCTCTACGTGAGCAACCGGAATATTTAACTTTGACGCGGCAAGCGCTCCCGCAAGGGTTGAGTTTGTGTCCCCATAAATCAGCACACAGTCCGGAGATTCGCTAACCAATACTTTGTCCAGCGCCGCGAGCATCTGCCCAGTCTGCTGCCCATGACTTGCGCTGCCAATTCCCAGGTTGTAGCGGGGAACAGCCAGTCCCAGTTCGTCGAAGAAAACCTGGGACATTTCATGATCGTAGTGCTGCCCAGTATGAATTAAAACCTCGTCGAATTTCTCTTCAGCCTTTGCGGCTCGTAGCGCGCGAGAGACGGGAGCTGACTTGATAAATTGCGGCCTCGCGCCAATTACGGTGGCAATCTTCATCACTGGTAACCGTGGATTTTAGGAAACAAACGCAGCCTCCCTTGATCTTGGATCGCGAATAAGCCCAGCTAATGCTCTAGAAGTTCGCTGTAAATCAAAGTCTCTCTCGATTGCTTTACGCCCTTGAAGCGCCAAGGATTTCCTAAGTGGTTCGTGAGAAAAAAGCAATTCGATATTCTCCGCAAGGGCTTCATAAGAGCCGGCCTCAATAAGAATCCCAGTTTTTCCGTTCGAAATCACCTCGGGAATACCGGCAACGTTGGTGCCAATGACCGGGGTTCCGCAGGCCAATGCCTCGAGAACCACGGTCGGAAGACCGTCAGTTTCGCCCGATACGATAACGGACGGCATAACAAAAATCGTGGCCTTATAATACCAATCTCTCAGATCATCGATGCTCAAATCCCCAAGCATTCCTACCTGATTCTGCAAGCCCAATTCTTCGCGAAGCCTAGTCAATCTTTCCCGGTCGGAGCCATCGCCAATTACGACACATCTAAACTGGACATGATGCTTAGCCAAAATCGCGCAAGCTTCGAACAAAACCGCAAAGCCTTTCTTTGGGCTCAGATAACCAGCCGCAAGAATAATCGGAGGACCTGTTCCTTTTTGCTTGTCTCTAAATTCAAGCTCATCGAAAGGTATCCCGTTCCGGATTAGGCTTAGCCGATCTGCTGGGACCCCAAGTGCCTTTACGAACTCCACAACCTGATGAGTATCCGCCACAATAAAAGATGCATTCCCTAGTATTGCGTCAATAACCTTAGGCGGATAGTAGGTGGCCACCGTGTGCACCGTAATGCTGTATGGAGCCCGCAACATGCCGCTAACAAAATATGCAGCCAGGGCTTCCGTGTGGAGGAAGTGTGCCCGAATATGTCCCACTCCGCGTTTCCGAAATCTGTACGCCAGCGCCAATGATGAAATTAGGACAAATAGCATTTTTAAGAAATTGTTGGAGGTTGTGCCGGAGTCATGAATCAGGCTCAAATATTTCCTCAATCTTTGCGGTTGTTTGGTCGACCAATATACAACCGCAGCAATCAACTCCATCGGGATCCACTTTGACCTCACAACAATGTCGTCAAGGTCACTAAACCCAACTGTGTTCATTTTTTTAAAGACAGGCCGGACTTGTCCGATTGACATTTCTAAACCGGTTCCGCGCAACTCTCTGACTTCCCGTAAAACAAAAGTCGATGGGTGCGCCGAGGACGCAGAGACCAATTGGAGCACGGGTGT
>PNAR01000026.1 GCA_003169715.1 Acidobacteriaceae bacterium
GTCCAGATCCGCTTGCGTATAGCCGGACAGGTCGGTTCTCTTCGGGAAGTACTGCCGTAATAGCCCATTCGTGTTTTCGTTCGAACCGCGCTGCCAGGGACTTTGCGGATCACAGAAATAGACTTTCACATCCGTGGCCACTGTAAAGGTTTTGTGTTTGGCCATCTCCAGTCCGCGATTCCACGTCAGCGAGCGCCGTAGGGTCGCGGGAAGTTTACGAATTTGTCGGCTCAGGGCGGCCACCACAACCGCCGTGCCTTTGCTGGGTACCTTGATGAGCATTGATATCGATCACTTTAAAAGTTCAACGACACATTTGGCCATCAAGCGGGTGATACCCTCCTCCGTGCGTTCGGCGATTTGCTTAAACAGCGAACTCGTGGACAGGATGTCGCCTGCCGCTACGGCGGAGAAGAGTTTGTACTCATCCTGTCTGGTGTCTCCGCCGATGACGCCTGTAAGCGCGCGGAAGGTTTGCGTGAGGAGATCACACATCTAGCAGTGAAGCACGCTGGCTAGGTGCTGGGATCAATTAAAGCTTCCATCGGCATCTCGGCCTATCCAAGCCACGGCACTGCAGCGGAGGAGTTATTGCGCGCAGCCGATCAAGCTCTCTATCGCGCCAAGAGTGAGGGGCGCGACCGAGTCGTTGTAGCCAGTGTTTCCGCCCCCACCACAGAACCAGAGGTGATATCGATCTGAGGCTGATAGTGCAGCACGAACTCTTGTCGTTCGATCGCACGGCGTAAAGCGCTCTCCGTCGAACTTGTGGCTTGAATGTATTGAACTTGAAAGGCCGTCTCGTGAATCAGAAGATTTTGTTTGTGGATGATGAACCGGCTGCTTTGGGCCTCTATAAGCAAATGCTGAAGGGCGAATTCGACATTGTGACTGCCGTTAGCGGGGAAGACGGCATAGCGACGCTCCGTAATCTTGGTCCCTTCGCGATTGTCATCTCTGATATGCAAATGCCCGGCATGAACGGAGCGCAATTCCTGAATCGTGTGCGCCAACTCGCCCCAAACACAATCAGGTTGTTATTATCGGGCCACGTCGATCTTAGCGGTGCTGTAACTGCGGTCAACGAAGGTGGCATCTTCCGATTGCTTATGAAGCCTTGCGATGAATCAGTCCTAATGGAGGCGATTACTGCGGCCTTGGCATGTTATCACCAGGGAAAAGAAGAGCGAGTACGGATAGAACTACAGGTGCATTTACGACGGTCTACGTCATTTCAGAAAGTTCAGTCGGCCCATACTGCGGATATTTCTAATTCGGGAGTGCGACTTGCCGGCCTAGAAGTAGCGCTCCAACTCGGCGGAGTTCTTACGCTCGAATGCGGCAATCGAAGAGCACCCTTCCGCGTGGTCTGGTCCGGCACGGCGGGCACTGACACCGCCGGACAAGCTGGCCTTGAGTGTCTGGCACCAGGTACAGACATTTGGGATTTGTTCCCCAGCCAAATAGAGAACGATGAATTGTTGAATCGCGCTCGCGATGTACAATGCGCCCTGTTGCCTCATGTGAAACCGCCGTTAAGGACTCTTGACTACGCCGGACACTGCATTCAGGCACGCATGGTAGGAGGAGATTATTACGATTTTCTGGACCTAGGTCCGGGAGAAGTCGGGTTCGTGGTGGCAGATGTTTCAGGTAAGGGTATTCCGGCCGCTCTGGTTATGGCAAGTTTGCAGGGAAGTCTCCACAGCCAGTGCGACGCTGGGCTGAAGGATCTTCGCCAATTACTCGCCTCGCTGAACATCCATCTCTACAAGCATAGCGCGAACCAACGCTTTGTCACTCTGTTCATCGGTCGCTACAGTGATGCCAGTCGAACGCTTCAGTTCGTCAATTGTGGACATAACCCTCCCGTACTGCTTCGCACGGGAGGCGAAGTTGAGAGACTAAACGCGACTGCCACCGTACTTGGTTTGTTCTCGGATTGGGAGTGTTCCCTCGCGGCGGTTCAGTTGGAAATCGGAGATGTCTTGAGTATACACACAGACGGGATCACAGAGACGGCTGGCAAAAGTGGAGAAGAATTCGGCGATGCTCGTCTCTTGGAGACGCTTGGCAGGAATCGAGGCCATGAGGCCGCGCAGATATTGCGAAGGGTGGAGGAAGCGGTGGAACAATTCAGGTTAGGCGAGCAAGCAGACGACATGACGTTGTTGATCGCACGCGCCCGATAGCGTTGTGGATTTCTCGCTGAACAGCGAGCAATTCACGCCCCACCCTTGGTTCCAAGTGTCCGCTGTATATTGTTCTGATGGACGGAGAGATGCCGAAGATGGATGGTTTTGAAACGACGAAGGTATTACGAGAAAGAGAAAAAGCGAGTGTCGCTTATATGCCAATCATTGTGTTGATCGCCGATGCAATCCAAGGCGACGAAGAGCGGTGCTTGGCTTGCGATATGGACGGGTGCGTGTCGGGAATCGCCTTCAGAACAGGGCCGCCAAACTAAGATGTCCGCGTCGGAAAACCTTGAGGGAATCCACTTGTGCGGTAAGCGCGTTCTATAAAAGCAGTTGACCGCGCCTGCGGCACAGTCACTGGTGCCAGAAACTTGTCTCGAGTT
>PNAR01000333.1 GCA_003169715.1 Acidobacteriaceae bacterium
GGCTTCCGCTGCGGTTTCCTCGGCTTGCTGCACATGGAGATTATTCAGGAACGCCTCGAGCGCGAATTTAATCTCGAACTTATTACCACCGCGCCGGGCGTCCGTTACAAGATCACGAAGACCGACGGAGAAGTAGTCGAAGTGGATAATCCTTTTCGCTGGCTGCCCCCCACCGAGATCGCCAAAGTTGAAGAGCCGGTAATTCTGGCGACCATCCTGACCAACGAAGAATACGTCGGCGGAATTCTAGCCCTCGTCGAAGAAAAGCGCGGCAAGCAGAAGACGTTCGAGTACGTCAGCTCGTCGCGCGTAATGCTGCATTACGAATTGCCTCTAAACGAAGTCGTGCTGGATTTTTACGATCGCCTGAAATCCGTTTCCCGCGGATACGCTTCTCTCGACTACCATCTTGCCGGATATTGGGAATCGCCGATGGTGAAACTCGACATTCTCGTCGCGGGCGAACCCGTGGACGCCCTCTCCATCATCGTGCATCGCGACTTCGCCTATGAGCGTGGCAAAGCTCTGGTCTCGAAGATGCGCGAATTAATCCCTCGCCAAATGTTTGAAGTCGCAATTCAAGCTTCCATCGGAGCAAAAATTATTGCCCGCGAAACCGTCCACGCCATGCGCAAAAACGTAATCGCCAAATGCTACGGCGGAGACATCTCCCGAAAGCGCAAGCTCCTCGAAAAGCAAAAAGAAGGTAAAAAACGAATGAAGCGCATCGGCCGGGTAGATATTCCGCAAGAGGCGTTCTTAGCCGTGCTAAAAGTCGGCGAAGATAATAGCTGAAGATAACAATTGAAGACAACAATGAGTGTTGCTGCGGCGCAGCCCGACCGCAAAAGGCAAACTTCGTTCCCGTATTCCGCAGTTGCGCGTTACAATAGTCGAGTATCCGGTCCGATTGTTCCGGTGGACTTGGTCGTCCCAAATCATTGATCTAAAGTTACGGAGAGGTGGCCGAGTGGCTGAAGGCGGCGGTTTGCTAAACCGTTGTACGGTCAAAAGCTGTACCGGGGGTTCGAATCCCCCCCTCTCCGCCAGTACTGCGATTATCTAGTTGTAAGTGATATCTAAATCTATTTGTAAGTGATATCTAAATCGGAAAGGCATTACCGATGCCGACCCGGGGGAGCCAACGAACAAAACGCATCAACTTAAGGCGACGCAGGGTCTTTCTTACTGCACGGTCATTCTTCCGCAATTACCAACGCCAACGGCAGGGTCAGTATTCACACCTCATGAATCGGCGGATATCCCGCAAATTATGGGTGTCGTTTACGACCTGACAGTAATGAGTACAGCATTCAAAGTCGCTCGAGGGTAAGGTTGTCAGGTTCACCAGCAAAGTATTTTTGCAAAGCATCTTTGAAAACCTGATGAGCGTCATTCGGATTTGTCATTCACTCTCAATTGCCGGATCCGATTCCGCCGCCGTGTCCAACTCCCACTCCGAATGTCGAATTGAGCGGGGTGTTTTCCGACGAGCCACCGACCAGGATCTTGTATTCTCCCGGCACGATTTGCCATCCATTTTTCTCCACATCGAAGATTGAGAGGTAGAGCGGGTCCAAAGTTAACGCAATTTCCTTCGACTCTCCCGGGGCTAGTTCTACTCTTTGCCAAGCAACCAGGCGATTGAAAGGCTCGCCCGCACTCGCGGGTAATTCGAGATAAACCTGAGCTACTTCCGCGCCGGGACGCTCTCCCGTATTTTTCAGAGTGAAACTGACCTGTCTCCCGTCAGCCTTCAAATCGGAATATTCAAAAACCGTATAAGAAAGCCCGTGACCGAAAGCAAAAAGAGGTTTCTTATTCTCAGCCTCAAACCATTTGTAGCCAACCTTCAGGCCTTCGGTGTAATTGACATCGAACGGCTTCATTCTTCCTTCTCTCCCACGTGGGCCGGGAGGTGGCAACAGTTCAATGCCTGGAACTTTCGGATGGGGAAGGTCTGCGTCACTCTTCGCGAACGTAATGGGGAGCTTGCCCGATGGATTAACGTCGCCAAAAAGTATATTGGCAATCGCTTGCGCGCCACCGATGCCCGGATACCAGGATTCGAGCACGGCAGTCACTTTATCCGCCCACGGCATGGTCACTGGTCCGCCGCTTTCTATTACAACAATCGTGTGCGGATTCGCCGCGACGACGGCTTCAACCAGGGCATCCTGATTGTTTGGGAGGGAAAGCGTGGGTGCGTCACGGCCTTCACTCATCCATTGGTTGACGAATACGATTGCGACTTGTGATTTTTTGGCTAAATTAGCGGCGGCGTCGGCGTTTTTGCCGTCGTTATATTCGACGTGGGCGCTTGGAACTTTAGCGCGAATATATTTCAATGGCGATGACGGAAAGTAAACCGGCTGGCCCCAGACCGAAGGACCGTACCTGGGATCAATGGCATTGCCCCCCGGCGCATCCACTTGGGCTGAGCCTCCTCCGGAGAGAATTCCGACATCCGAGTGCGAACCGATTACGGCAATAGATTTGATCGCCTCCGCGCTCAGCGGAAGCTGATTGTCAGCATTCTTCAACAGCACAATGCTCTCTTCCGCGATGTGTTGGGAATCTTCGAGTCCGCGAAATGGGTCAACGACGCGGCGCACCGGCGGATTGTCAACCACTCCCGCCGCAAACATGCTCCGCAGGATGCGATGATCCATGTCGTCCAGGCGCGACATCGGAACGTCGCCCTTTTCCACGGCCGCTTTTAGCGGGGCGCCAAAATAACCATAACCCGGTTGCTCCTGATCGAGCCCGGCTAAGGCAGCCTTCACGGTGCTGTGTGTGCCTTCCCAGTCGGAGAGCACGAAACCCTTAAATCCAAAATCTTTCTTGAGAACCTGATTCAGGGTGTAGTCGTTCTCGCAAGCGTAGTCGCCATTGATCTTGTTATAAGCGCACATGACGCCCGCAGGATGGGCGATTCCAATGGCGATCTGGAATGCCAGCAAGTCCGTTTCGCGCATAGAGCGCTTATCGAGAATCGCATTGAGGATGTTGCGGCCAGTCTCCTGATCGTTGAGCGCATAATGCTTGATGTCGCCCATCACCTGATTCGATTGAACGCCTTCCGCGAGATGACCGACCATGGTCCCCGCGAGAATTGGATCTTCGCCTGCGTATTCGAAATTGCGGCCGTTTCGTGGTTCACGGGCAAGGTCAACCCCGCCGCCGATAGACATGTTGAATCCCTGTTCGCGTAATTCGCGCCCAATTACAGAGCCGTATAAAGAGGCGGCCTGGGTATCCCAGGTGGCGGCGAGCCCGAGCACCGAAGGAAGCAGAGTGGCGTACCGGCTCTGTAGAGCGGCCATTCGAACTCCAACCGCGGAATCGGCGAGATTGATGTCGGGAATTCCCAAGCGTTCAATGCCGGCCACGAAGCCGGCGCCTAAATTGGATTTTGTCGGAACCCCGTCGCCTCCCCGGAGCACGCCCCATCCAGTGCCGTGCACAAGCTGAATCTTTTCGTCGAGGGTCATTTCTTTGATGACCATATCTGCCCTCTGATCGGGGGATAGCGATTTGTCCATCCAAGGACCGTTCTGCTGAGGTTGCGACTGCGCCGAAGCCACCGGGCACTGGGGCGCGACCAGCATAGCGAGAATGAATGTCAGTTTTAAGCAGGTCAGTTTACGCAGGAACATAGTTCTCCTTAATTTAGAAACCTCAGTAAGTGCCTAATGAAACTCGCAGTACCTGGGCACTGAGCCGAAATTGAGTCCCCAGTCAGTCTGGTCACCATTCCATATGCGCATAGGTGCTGGAGTTTGTTGATCTGTGCGCCAAGCATCAGATAGGGCGCTCCATCAACGAATAGAGCGTAGTGGCCATTCTGTTTCACAATGCCCGAATGGGATGATTGCCTTTTTGTGCGCATAACTGAAGGGCCATGCCCAACAAAAAGAAAGGCGCACAGAAGATAACTGGATTACGAAATCGTTTACGGCAGGGGCTACTCATTGCTCGGATCGAATCTTCTCCGGGAAGCCTACTATTTATACATTAAAAGGCGGGCGTAACGGGCCGTCATTGCAATCGTTGAGGAAGGCAGAACTGGCCATGGCGGAGGGCCTACTATGATGGTTCGTTATTTACTCTGGTTTTAATAGGCTCATTGCCCTATGGCGCGCGGCGCAATAAGACATTTCGGTTGTGGTAGATTCTTTAATGAACGTGGGCGCGTAGCTCAGTTGGTAGAGCAATGCCCTTTTAAGGCATGGGTCGTGGGTTCGAGTCCCACCGCGCTCACCAGATAACCTTCTATCCTTTGCATTTGCGGCGGTTGCTTGCTCGCTATCCGGAATATAGTTCCCGCACTGTACCCAAAAATGTGCCCATCCATTCGCTCCACGGCATTAAGGATTGTGGTTTCGGAGGGATGCACGTATCGGCTGGAAATAGATATTGAACTGTGCCCTGCAATTCGCATTAACGTCCACACATCGCAGCCACTAGTGCCAAGGCGGGGCAGAAATGTGTGGCGCAAACTGTACAACACGAATGGCCGAACCTTTGAAAGTTTCAGGCCGCCCGATGTGGCTTCTTGGTTGTGGAATGGCTGATATGCCCGGTCTTAGTTGGGGCAGGCCACACCCAAACTGTTTCGGCGAACCTTGTTTCCGCCATCTGTCCGTAAGGATAACTCGCACGCGCGGCGTCATGGGAATTCGGCGGCGCGCCGATGGCGGCTTTCCCCATGTTTGAAAGTGTGCCGTTTAGCCCATACGCCGGAGACAGCCCGCCTTTCCTTGGAACGCGTCACCCGCGAGGAGGGAGGCAGCCCGTACAGTATTGGGGCAGCCTTTCACCAGTTTCTATCTTTGGATGTACGATGGAAACTTCCCACGATGGTCTTCTATGGCAATGTGCCCTCTCTGGTTTGAAGAGTGTTGCCGCAGCAACAGGGGGAAGTTAAAGGTATGGCCGGATTCACAAAGTCAACCGCCGGTTTCTATAGCCTTTGCCGGGCGGCCTCTTCCCGGTTTTCGCCCTACAGATTTGCGCGTTTCATCAAACGGCATGGGAGACTGTGTTGGGGTTGGCCGGTTACCATTGCTGCGCCAGTAATAGTATCGCCCTGCACGTTTCCCGAAAAACTCATCTCATAGTCGCCCGGAATACCCAACACGCTCTGTACGGTCGGGTCGAAATTGTGTACGTGAACGCGCGCCTTGATTAGGCGGTCGTCTCCTGAGTAAGTACCGACCCAAGTAAAACCATTATCGCCGCCGAAAATCTTGCCATTTATAAACATGCAAACGCCGCCTGAAGTATATTGTGGGGTTTCAATCTTCAGAATCCAGAAACCTTCTACCATGTTTCCATCCTCCCTTCCGCCGCTCCGATTGTAGTAGTATCGGGGCATAAAACCGATATGTTCCTTGGAATCAAGCTAGAGGGCTGGCTGACAATTATTGCAATTTTAACAGGCCCACTTCTCGCATTTGAAGTGCAGCGCAGGCGCGACAATCGACGCGAAGAAAGAAATCGAAAACAAGAAATATTTCGGCGGCTATTGCTGACGCTTAAGGTACCAATGGCCCCGAGCCACGTGGATGCTATCAACAGTATTCCTTTAGAGTTTCACTCCCATGCGGAAACTATGCAAGCGTGGCGGCTGTACACATCCCATTTGAACAACGCTGCAATGCTAAAAGCGGATAATCAGCGTTGGGGTGAAAAGAAATTCGATTTGCTTGTAAGCCTTGTGCGAAATGTAGGCGGTTATCTTGGCTACGACCACATTGACGAAGCAACTCTGCGCGACAATATGTATGTGCCCAAAGGCTATGGTGACCAAGAAGAAGAATGGCGACAAATCAGACAGCTTGGCTGCAAGTATTAAATGGGCAGCGGCCAATTCCTATGACAATGCTGGGCGCAGTGCAGGTGGAAGAACCAATGCGACTTGTGCAGGAGTTACCATTGCAAACCCCGCGACAGCCCGCTTTGCCAGCGCCACCAGAGCCGCCCGTGAATTCACAAAATTACTAGTAACCGCTCTGCCCAAAATTGTGCCTACCAGCAAACCCTACTAGGTATCCTGAATTGCGACTGAGTTCAGCGCAAGTGCCAATGGTAGGAGGTTATGGTCGCTTTCCTAGTAGTAGGTCGCAATTGTCATGACGGCAATGCCCTTTTAAGGCATGGGTCGTGGGTTCGAGTCCCACCGCGATCACCAGATGTGTTTGGTTGGACCCGGAAATGGGTTACAGAATCTACCGGCTACATAGCTGAGAACCTCGCGCTGAGCGGGTTGCCCAGCGATTGAAATCCAAAAATCAGAGACTGATTATCTTGGCGACAAACCGGTTTGGGCGCGTTTTAAGAAAAACTTACTTCTGGCGAAAAACATTTTTGCGGATGTCTGGCCAGAATTCCTGGAAGAAGTGATTCAGTACAGCGGATTCCATCTGCGTTCCCCAATTCACTGCGGTTTGATTTAGACCACGCTCCTGAGGTGGATAGTAGGCGTTCGCCAGGGCCGCTTCCAGTCCATTGCCCCCAATTTCGGACCAGTTAAAGCTCGTGCCTCCAGAATCTGTCTTGGTGACGAAGGAACGGGATATCGCGTAGCCGGTTCGGTGAAAAAATCCTTTTCCCTCTCCGAGCGTGTAATAGCGCGGGTCCTCATGCGTGATCGCGGGGACAATGGCCTCGGTGAAAAAAGTACCCGACACTCCGTCGGTAAAGGTGCGCCAATAATAGCGCCCATACCCGGTGATTCCGCCTCCCAATTCCGGATCGGAATTTAAGAGCATGGCTTGTCCAGCCAGAATTGCGGTCCACGTGAACGAGGAATAATCCAGGACGCTATCGTGAGCCGCGAGTGAAAATTTCTCGCGGGTGGATAGCGGGGGAAGCTGCGTATTGGCGTTCAC
>PNAR01000159.1 GCA_003169715.1 Acidobacteriaceae bacterium
CTACCCTCGAATATCTGCCAAAGGACAAGCCGCGCTATCTGATGGGTGTCGGCACTCCTGAAGAGATCATTGAATATGCAAACCTGGGAGTTGACATGATGGACTGCGTCCTGCCCACGCGGGCGGCGCGGCATGGGTTGCTCTTCACGTCGGAAGGAAAAATATCCATCAAACAGGCCCGCTATGCCTCTGATGGCGGCCCATTGGACCCAAAATGCGGCTGCCAGACCTGCGCCCGTTACTCGCGCGCCTATTTGCGGCATCTTTATGCATCCAATGAAATTTTGGCGCAGATTCTCAATACTATCCACAACCTTAGTTTCTATCTTGACACTATGCGGTCAGTGCGTCATTCTATTGGACTTGATCATGGTGAACTTGGGAAAGGGGCGCGTTTTCTTTCTGGGGAGCAACCGCAGTTGAAACCGTAGCTCTCCTCCCTTCTTCCCTTCAGACAATGGGTTGTCCGGCCTGAAACACGCGAGAATCCCGCGATAAACAACAGAGGCCCGTAGAGTTGGCAGGCGCAGTTCCGGATTCTTGGCGCGCAAACGGATTTCGATTCATGAGTTTCTTATACTTACTCGCGTTTCAGGTTGGCAGCGGACTGGGTTCGATCGGGTTCGCCCTGCCGATGGTTTTCATATTCGGTATCTTCTATTTTGTGCTGATCATGCCGCAACAACGGCGGCAGAAGAAATGGCAGCAGATGTTAGGTGAACTGAAAACTGGCGATAAGGTTGTAACCAGTGGAGGAGTGCGGGGCACGATTGTGGCTTTGAGAGAGGATTACATCCATCTCCGCGTTCCACCGGACAATTTGCGAATCGAGGTCAGCAGGGCTTCGGTGACGTCGGTGACGACCCCCGAAGAGGCGGCCAGCAAGTAACAATTTCGATCCGGAATAGAATTTAGATCATGAATAAGAATTTAGGCTGGAAACTCGGCGCGATCATAATAATTCTGCTGGTATTTCTATACGGCATATTCGGCATTCCTGAGAGTTGGTCTGGCCGTGGACTGCTCGCCGCAATGCAGAGTCGCATCAGTCTTGGGTTGGATCTCAAAGGTGGAACGCACTTAATTCTTCAAGTCCAGGTAAACGACGCTGTCAATGTCGAAACCGACAGCGCAATCGAGCGATTGAAAGAAGAACTGCGCACTCACAAAATTAACTATACGGAAATCACCAAGCCTGATCCGGTTAACCATCCTGAGCAAATTCTGATCAAAGGAACTCCGCCAGAAAACAGTTCCGATTTGCGTTCCATTGTGGAGGACCGCTTGCCGGAATATGACTTGAAATCCGGCGCGGAAAATACCTGGACCGTTTCCATGAAGCCGCAGGCGCTGACTGATCTTAAGAAGCAGGCAGTTACCGAGGCTATAGGAACCATCCGGAACCGTATTGATCAGTTGGGTGTTACCGAACCCACGATTCAAGAACACGGACTTGGCGATTATCAGATTCTGGTACAGCTCCCCGGAGTTGACGATCCTGCGCGCGTCAAGGAGATCATGCAGTCCACGGCGATGCTGGAGTTGCGGTTGGGAATTGGCGGTCCTTATCCCAGCGAACAGGCGGCACTGCAAGAAAAAGGTGGGGTACTCCCTCCGGACGCCGTTTTATTGCCGGGCAAGAGTGTAGGGTCGAACCAAACGGACAGCGGGGAAAGATGGTATCTGATTTCTCGAGCTTCAGCCGTAACCGGCCGCGATTTGCGCGATGCCAAGCCGACTCGAACTGAGAATGGACAACCGGAAGTGGAATTCGATCTTACCGGCGACGGCGGCAGGAGATTTGGCGCCTTCACCGGTGCTCACGTCGGTGAATACCTGGCTGTCGTGCTGGACAACAAAGTTCAGGAGTACGCGGTCATCAAGAGCCAGATTAACGATACGGGCACGATTGAAGGCGGCTTCACGGAACAGAGCGCTAAAGACCTGTCAATGATCCTTAAATCGGGCGCACTGCCGGCGGGAATCAAGTATCTCGAAGAGCGCACGGTCGGGCCATCGTTGGGAACGGATTCGATTCGCGCGGGCGTCCGAGCCGCAGCTGTCGGCATGATTGCGGTGCTGATTTTCATGCTGATTTATTATCGCGCCGCAGGAATTAATGCGGACCTTGCGCTGATCCTAAATTTAGTGATTCTGCTCGGATTTCTAGGGTTCAGCAGCGCGACCCTGACGTTGCCCGGGATTGCCGGAGTGATTCTGACAGTCGGCATGGGCGTAGATTCCAATGTCTTGATCTTCGAACGTATCCGGGAGGAATTGCGAAATGGAAAAACCCCTCCCTCCGCCGTGGAACAGGGTTTTGGCCACGCTTTGACCACGATCATTGATACGCACGTCACTACAATCATCTCAGCCGCTATCCTTTTCATATTTGGAACGGGGCCGGTGAAAGGCTTTGCGGTTACGCTGACCTTTGGCCTGTTAGCGAACTTGTTCACCGCGGTATTCGTTTCGCGCGTGATATTCGATTGGATTCTGAGCCGCAAGCAGCGTGGAGAAGCATTAAGCATTTAAAGACACGAGATTTTAAACGTTGTTATTCCGACGAGCGAAGCGACGAGGAATCTGCTGTTTGCCGGTAGTGAGAAAAGCAGATTTCTCGCTATGCTCGAAATGACAACAGTAGTAGAAGAAGATTGACCTAAGAGGTTCATAGCAGCGTGGAATTTTTTCGAAACACGAATATAGATTTTCTGGGCAAGAAGTGGTATTTCATTGCCTTCTCGCTGATTTTCAGTCTCGCGGGACTCTATTCATTGCTGTTTTGGCATAAGGTGCCGTACGGCATTGACTTCCGCGGCGGCACCATGGTTGAGGTGAAGTTTGCGCATCCTCCAGATTACAATGCCATCACCGCCGCTTTGGACCGGGCGGGGCTCCATCATGCGCGTAAACAACGATTTGGCCCCGTCGGCAACAACGAAGTGCTGATTGACCTGGCATTGCAGGAGACCAGTGAACAGGCGCTGGATATCGGCAAAACCCAGATTATTAACGCGCTTGAGAGTAATGCTCCTCCCGGAAAGCAGGACCTCAATAACAGCAGCAGTATGACTTTGACCAATTACCTCATGGATCGAGATCCGCTTCATGCGGGTACCGATGCAAGCCAGCGCTATGCGGCGCAGGCACAAGCCATCATTGACTACAAGGACAAGACAAAGGGCGGAGTCCTCAGCTCGATGGACGATTTGAGGGGCGTTGCCGATCCCGCCGTATTGGATTCGATCCGGGAAGGGTTTTTCGTTTCCAACTTTGCTATTCGCGATGTAGCCATTGTCGGTCCCCAGGTGGGAGCGCAGCTAAAGCAACAAGCCCTGCTGGCGATCGTTTATTCGTTGGGTGGGATGCTGATTTATCTGGCATTTCGCTTTGAATGGATTTACGGTGTAGCGGCTGTAATAACCGTCTTCCACGACACGTTGATAACGGTTGGAGCTTTTTCGCTCTTAAACAAAGATATTTCGCTTACCGTAATTGCAGCGATCCTGACGCTGGTGGGCTATTCGAATAACGACACCATAGTGGTTTTTGACCGTATTCGAGAGAATTTGAAGTTGATGCGGCGGGAGAAACTCTCCGACATCGTGAACCGGAGCATCAACCAGACCCTGAGCCGAACAATTTTAACGGCGGGGTTGACCTTTTTGACGGTTTTGGCTTTATATTTGTTCGGCGGCGAGGTGTTGAACGGATTTTCCCTGGCGCTGGTAATTGGCATCTTAATAGGAACGTATTCGTCCATCGCCATTGCGGCACCGATTCTAGTTGCCTATCAGGATTGGCGATCAAAGCGTACCCGGGGATTTGCTGGTCCGGGGCGAACGGAAAAGCAATCGGCTGGCGCGGATAAAGGGCAAAAAGCCAGCGGAGGGCCGGCGAAGACTTCAAAGGCTGGCATGAACGGTTGAAATGGGGGGCTACTCGCGCTTCCGCTCATTGTTGTAAGCCGGGAGCAAAGAGAAAGCAGACGGTGTCTAAGTAATAGATGGGTGTTGCGCAGGAGAAACCGTATGTTTGAAGACAGCCTAATCGAATCCGGCGGTAAGTTAAAAACCAGGCGGGGATATACCAGCGCAGTCGCTTTTATCTTCGAGGGCGTATTAATCGGGATCATGGTTCTGATACCGCTTCTAGTCACCGACGCTCTCCCCAAGGCGCAGTTGATGATGTCGTTGGTGGCGCCCCCGCCCCCGCCCCCTCCGCCACCGCCTCCGGCAGTAGTTCACATTGTCAAGCAGGTTCAGACCAATATTATTAACGATCAGCTCCGAACGCCGACAAAGATCCCCAAAAAGATCGAAATGATCAAAGAAGATGCGGCACCCCCGCCGATGACTGCCGGAGTGGTTGGCGGCATCAGCGGTCCGGGACAAGTTGGCGGCGTCATCGGTGGAATCATCAGTTCCACGCCAGTCGCCGTCCCTCACGTGGCTACTCCTACGCGAATACGGGTATCCCAAGGCGTGACGCAAGGGTTGAAGATAAGGGACGTAAAGCCTTCCTATCCGCCCTTGGCACGGCAAGCTCGCATCCAAGGAGCTGTGTTATTGCGGGCTGTCATCAGCAAAGATGGCTCGATCCAGGGATTAACGGTCATAAGCGGCCATCCGATGCTTATCCCTGCTGCCCTTGACGCAGTTAAGCAGTGGAAGTACAAGCCTTACATCTTGAACGGAGAACCGGTGGAAGTGGACACGCAAATTACGGTGAACTTTACCCTGGGCGGTTAGAGTTTCGATTAGCGCATGATGTTGCTGGAAAATCTGCACGCATAACGAAATCTGAGGAGGGAAATCATCCCATGTTCGTAGCAAATTTGGCAGTACACACTCTTAGTCACGCAACCATGACCGCCACTTGGATTTTTCAGGATGCGGGAACTCCACAGTGGGATCCGCTATCGCTGTGGCGCGCCATGGGATGGGTGGCCCGGGCGGTCGTCATCGTTCTGTTCATCATGTCAGGATGGTCCATTGGCGTAATGATTGATCGCTGGATGGCTTTCAATGCAGCGCGAAAGCAATCCCGGTCATTTGCACCGGCCGTGGCTGGCGCGTTGCGCGACGGTAAAATTGATGAGGCCATCAAAGTGGCCGAACGCAACAAGAAAAGCCATCTGGCGAAGGTTGTTACTGCCGGACTCATGGAGTTTCGGGCGCATCAGGAAAGCGGCGAAATTCCCGGGGAAACCATCGAAGCCTCCAAGCGTGCGCTGGAGCGGACTGAAGCGATCGTCCACGCTGAGTTGAAGCGTGGACTGGGTGGACTCGCGACCATTGGGTCCACGGCTCCATTCGTCGGCTTGTTCGGCACGGTCATGGGAATTCTGCACACTTTCCAGGAAATGTCGTCAAGCCATGCCACCGGTCTGGCGGCAGTTGCCGGCGGCATCGCTGAGGCGCTCGTTACCACCGCAATCGGATTGCTGGTCGCGATCCCCGCCGTCATGATGTTCAATTACCTCACTGGCCGGGTGGAAGCCTTCGACGTCGAGATGGATAACTCATCCAGTGAACTGATTGACTACTTCCTCAAGCGTCGGGGAATAGCGCGTCGCGCTTAAAATGAGCTGCGCGAGCACGGTCTTTTAATTTGCTGCTGGTCCACACTGAGTCAGGTGCTTAGAGGATTGGGTCGCTATGGCAATTTCAGTACGAAACGAAGGCGCTAAAGTTAATTCGGACATCAACGTGACGCCGATGGTTGACGTCATGTTGGTGTTGCTGATCATCTTCATGGTGATCACGCCAATGCTTCAGCATGGAGTCAGCGTTGATCTAGCACCGGTGAACAATCCAGTGGCCATGCCAGACGCCGAAAAGGAAGATGCCATCATCGTGGCAGTCATGCGCGGTGGGGACATATTCCTCGGTAATGATAAGGTCGCGGTCGAACAGTTGACCGACAAGATCAGGGATCGGATTGCGAATCGCGTGGACAAGCGAGTGTATGTTCGCGCCGACAAGCGGGCTAAGTACATTTCGGTGGTAGGCGTGGTGGATAACGTTCGCGCCGCCGGAGTTGATCAACTGGGTTTATTAACCGATCAAAAGAAACAGCCCACTCCAAACCTGCCGCCTGGTACGCCGGGGGCAACTGCAACACCGGGTGCCGGACAATAGCGGTGAGAACCTTAAGGAGGAAAAGATTATGTCAATGACAACTGGAGGTTCAAGCGGGGGTCCGACCGCCAGCATGAACGTAACCCCCTTTATTGACATTCTTTTGGTATTGCTTATTATCTTCATGGTCATCAATCCCCCGCAAATGAAGGGGTTGGACGCGCTGGTACCGCAGCCGCCGAAAAAGGATGAGCCAAAGAATGACACTCCCGACCGCACCATCGTCGTTCAGGTCATTGATCGGGGAGCGGGGCAGGAACCGTCCCTAAAAATAAACGGCGATGATGCCACTTGGGACGGGTTGCAAGGACGCTTGACGGATATTTTCAAGACTCGCGCCGAGAAAGTAATGTTTGTAAAGGGAGATGACAACGTTCCTTTTGCTGATGTCGCCAATGTGATTGACATTGCGCACGCAGCGGGCGTTGACAAAGTCGGACTGATCACGGCTAAAATTGAAGCTGGCGGATAAGAATCCTGATAAATCGGTAAGACAGAAGTGGCCCGGGTATAGCCCGGGCCGATGTCTGTGCACATCATAGCTTGCATTTGAGGGCAGGGGGATCGTCCGTGATGAACAGAAACCTACGACTCGCAGCGCTGATAGCGGTTGGCGCCGCTGTATTTTCGGCTACTGGGTGTAATAAATTAAAGGCCCGCGATCAGCTCAATAAGGGCGTGGCATCGTACAAAAATGCCCGCTATGAGCAGGCAATTGATCATTTTCAAAATGCAGTGTCGCTTGATCCGGGGCTCGAAAACGCACGCCTATATCTCGCCACGGCATACACGCAGCTTTACATACCTGAAGTGGATACTCCCGAAAACGTTCGCCTGGCTGAACAAGCCATCGATCAGTTCAAGGCGGTACTGCAACACGACCCCAAGAGCGTTACCAGTGTGAAAGGCATCGCGTACCTTTACCTGCAACAGAAAAAGTTTGACGACGCCAAGGCTTACTACCACAAAGCACTCGAAATTGATCCTAATGACCCGGAGTCGTACTACACTCTCGGCGTCATTGCGTGGACGCAAAGCTACAAGCCGAGGATGGAAGCGAAAGCAAAGCTGGGGCTTAAGCCTGACGAGCCTCTTAAGGACAAGAAAGTTTGCCAAGGTCTGAGGGACGCAAATTGGGGCATTATCCAAGATGGTCTCGACAGCTTAAACAAAGCGATAGAACTGCGTCCGGACTATGACGATGCGATGGCTTATATGAACTTGCTCAACCGTGAAAAGGCCGAGTTGGAGTGCGGTGATCCGGCAGCCCGCGCAGAGGACGAAAAGACTGCGGAGGGTTGGTTTGACAAGACCATGGCCACGAAGAAAATGAAGGTCGAAAAGCAACCGTCGGCTCCCGGCATCAGCGTGGATCAGAACAAGTGATTGGGTTTGTAGCATCTTAAGAAGAGCCCCTTCTGACGAAGGGGCTTTGTTTTTGCGGACGTTCTTTCAAAGACGAGTGTTGAAAGGGCGCGGCTTTCAGCCGCGCCGTGAGGGATTTGATCCAGATAATGGCGAGTCTGAAGTCCCCCGCCTCTTCAAGACGATATTTATCAAATGTTCAAGAAAATCTTCATT
>PNAR01000435.1 GCA_003169715.1 Acidobacteriaceae bacterium
GAGGCCACTAAGATGTGCAGTCGCGAATACGAAAAGGGTTGGGAGATTCGGATATAGCCAAGTTAAGGCTTCGAGTTCGACTGTTTCTGAAGTTCATTCCGGAATGCCTGTTCTCTCTCCGCAACGTAACTCTTGTAACCATCGGGATCAATGAAGGGATTCGGTGTGCCCGGCTTCATCCGCATGAACTTTGCCTCCATTCCGTAGTAGTTGCCGTGCGCCCCCAAAAAGATATCGCAGTGAAGGCTCTTTAATACTTCGAAGCCACGTTCATAGTCTTGCGCAATCTGCGGATACTGCGTGTTGCCTACCAGCTTGTATCCGGGATTGACGTTGGGACTGCCCACGATCACCACGTCGTATATCTTGCCGTCCTCGCTCGCTTTCGTGGTCCACGTTGTAGTGCCTTTGGTATGACCCGGCGTGAGATGTGCCACCAGAACCGTGTCCCCGAGGCGCACCTGGTCGCCGTCGTGCAGCACACGATCTACTTTTGTGGGTTTGTACTGTTTGTCGAGGAATGCACCGTACTGAAAATCAGTCTTACCGCCGGATTCAACCACCGGGATGTCCTGCATCATCACGAAGTACTTCGCTCCCGTCATTGTTTTCACGCGCGCGCTTCCTGCGCAATGGTCCCAATGCGCATGGCTGATGAGCAGAATCTTGATATCACCAAAACGAAAGCCGAGTTTTTCCACGCTGTCGCGGATGAGGGGAACCGAACTCTCGAGGCTGCTGTTAATCAGGATGTGTCCTTTGGGCGTCGTTATCAGATACGAAGCGAGTCCCCGGCTGCCGACGTAGTATATGTTTCCAATAACTCGGTACGGCGGAAACGGCTCTGTCCAATCGGGACTGGCCTGGGCCGAGATGTGTCCCGTGACGCACAGGAAAACAATCGTGGCGGCAACCAATGATCGAATGGCTGTTTGCATGAGCGGGTCTCCTTGCCGCAAATCATCCAACCGAAGATTCTATCGCCTATTCAGCGCGACTCTGCGGACCGGGCAATGTTTGTTCAACAATTTAATATTCCTGCCAACTCAAGCAACACGGCTATCATCGTAGAGTTGATATTCACTCACTAGTTAGGACAGCCATGCCCCCACGCATTCTCATCGCCGATGATTCGCAGTCCGTTCGTACCGGCATTCGCCGCATGATCGAGGGCCACGACGGCTGGGAAATTTGTGGCGAAGCAAAAGACGGGCACGAGGCCATGCAGAAGACTTTCGAATTATCGCCCGACGTGGTCGTGCTGGATTTCTTCATGCCCGAGACCAATGGGATTGTGGTTGCGCGCGAGATCGCCCAAAAGTGCCCCAACACTTCGGTTATCCTTTGTTCGATGTATCTCGATTCTCAACTTGCCGAACTCGCGCGGGACGCGGGCATCGCGGGTATCCTCTCGAAAAGCAACGCGGGACAGATTGTGAATTGCATCGAAACGGTGCTGCGCGGCGAAAAGTTTTACGCGTCGTCAATCTAAGCTTCAAAAAACGAGAGCTGCGTACAAGAGTAAGATGGAGGTGAGCACCGGGGTGCTCCTCCAAGGAGATCAAAAATGGCTGACACGGTTCACGTCGCACTGTGGGTCCGGCTGGAAGCAAAGCCGGGAAAAGAGGCTGAGGTGGAGAATTTCCTCCGAAGCGGCCTCGCCATTGTTCAACAGGAGCCGGCGACAATCGCATGGTTCGCCATTCGCATGAGCCCCACTACATTCGGAATCTTTGACGCTTTTCCGAACGAAGCGGGCAGGCAGGCGCACTTAACAGGACGCGTGGCCGCTGCACTGAAAGAAAAGGCTTCGGATCTCTTGTCTAGCCCGCCGTCCATCGAGAAGATTGACTTAATCGCCGCCAAGCTTCCCCAGGTCAATGCTGAAAAAGCCGCATAGGTTATAAACTATTTAATCTCCCGTAGGCGGCCATTGCTGACGTCGTAGACGAATCCTCGCACCGAAACCGATTTCGGAACCCACGGATGCGTACGCAGTTTCTGTAACTGATGGCGCACGTTCTCTTCGATGTTCTGAAAGGCAAAAAAGAATGCCGGAGAGACTGCCGCAGTCCCACTTCGATTTTGGATTCGCGTGCGCAAATCCTCCTCGCTGGCGTGCATCAACCCGCAGTCGGTGTGATTGATGATCATGAATTCCTGGGTTTCGAGGAGGTAGTGCGATACCAGCAGCGAGCGCAGGCTATCGTCGGTCACAATGCCGCCAGCGTTGCGGATAATGTGCGCGTCGCCAGTTGCCAGGCCGAGTGTGCGGATGGAAAGCCGCGTGTCCATGCAAGTAAGAATGGCAAGCTTTCGAGCCGGCCGCGCAGTCAGATTCCGCAACTCATGCGTTCGCGAGTAAATCTCATTCGCTTCGAGAACTTCGTCAATCACGCTCATTGCGAAGATAGTCTAGCATGGGCTGTGGGGACTGCCGCCTGCGACTGCTCTATTCCTTTACTCAGTTATTCCTAATAATCAGTTAACGAAACTGATGCGAATCAACGAGAGCGCCTCACCAGGGAGAGACACCTTCAAATCCAGAGCGCCATCGCGGACGCTCATCCACGACGGCGACTCCAAAAGTTGCAACTGCCCTGCCTGCTCCAATTCCTTGTACTGCTCGGCGGATGGCTGTTGAGGAGATCCCATCCGCTGCCATACCGTGAAGGAGTTGCTATGAGTGCGATCAATGCGATAGTGCTCGACTAGAACTTTCTCCGCTCCCTGTGGAAGATGCGCAAGCGTGAGATTGATATTCGCGTCCGGCGCGGGCAGGTCGTCGTCGTGATAATTCCACAACAGCACATCCACCTCCCGCTCACGGCGCACTGCGAGGCCGCTCACATCCGGCTTCCCTGTTACTCCTGAATTCTGAATTTCAGTTGCCGGAATGTTTGCGTTGCTAGTTAGCGAAAGCCGAGTACTCCCGAGAAGGCCAAACATCCGAAAAGCATTCAGGACCGGCTTGTCTACCCCATTCGTTGCGAGTTCACGCAATCCTTCGAAGTACGGTTGATCGTCGAATTGGAAGGACCACGTAACGACTCCTTCGCAGTGCACATTCTCTTGTTTTGCCAATTCAAAGATCGAGTTCAGCACTACCGCCGTGTATGTCGGAAATAATGGGCCATTGCGATAAGCATTCTCCGGATGATTCTTGGCTGAGCAGGCGGCGCATCCTTCAGGATCGCTTTCGCCGAGGATAATGGGCGTATTTCTCCACTCGGGGAAACTCGCGACAATCTTGAAACCAGAATCAATTGCCCGCAATTGGTTGGACATTCCCATGCGAACGTGACCATCGAGCATCTTCGGCCGGCCCTTTGGGTGAATACTAATGAATGTGAGCGGCGCGCCCGTTCGCCCGGTCGCAAAATTCTTTTCGTGTGCGCAATGTTCCAGAAATCTCCGTAGGAATTCCGCGGCGTGTTCGTTGCCCGGCCCGGTGATATCGGGACCTCCTACTCTCGCCGATGGCAAGGCTCGCACCA
>PNAR01000136.1 GCA_003169715.1 Acidobacteriaceae bacterium
CCAGCAAGAAGGGCATCAGCGCTCGCCAGCTTTGGCGTTACATGGGCTTCGGTTCCCTCAAAACTGCTTGGTACATGGCCCATAGGGTCAGAGCCGCACTTGCTGATCAGCCCGTCCAGAAGCTCGGTGGGATTGTCGAAGTTGATGAAACTTTCGTCGGCGGGCTCGCCAAGAACCGGCATTGGGATAAGCGCGGCGGAGGCGGCGGAACAGGCGGTATTGGCTCTGGCAAAATCCCCATCGTCGGCGCTGTCAGCCGTAAGGGCAATGCCGTCTGCCGCGTCATCGAGAACGTTCGGGCCTTTACTCTCACCAGCTTCGTCAATGAAGTGGTCTCGCATAAGGTGAGCCTACTTTGCACCGACCAATGGACCGCCTACAGGCAACTCGGGAACAAATTCCCCCATGGCGTCATCGACCACGCCAAGGGCGAGTACGTAATCGGAGCAATCCATACCAACACGATTGAAGGCTTTTGGTCGATCTTCAAGCGCGGCGTCGTCGGCACCTTCCATAAGGTCAGCCGCAAATACATGCCGCTCTACGTTGCTGAATTCCAGTTCCGCTACAACAATAGGGAGAACCCGGATATTTTCGGAACGGCGATTGGGGGATGTTAGCGGCATTTCGTTCGCCTCCATTGGGAGATTAAAAAAGCAATAAGCCCAATGATTGCCCCCATAAACAGGCGACAAAGAAAATGAGGGGCCAAATAGGGAAACGCAGGCGTGGTATGGGGCAATTCTTTTCAACGCCGTTTCTGCAAACTGTGTTTTTCGTCACGACAGCAGCAGCGGCTATCGCTGGCGGAATTGGTATCGTTGCCGCTCTGATGTCGGCGCTAAGCGGATATGTGATAACGGACCGCGCCCAGAGAGAAGCCGACGTCTTAATTGCAGAAGCGAAGGGTGAAGCTGCCCGCGCCAATGAGGCGACGGAAACATTGAGGGCGGCCAACTTAGCGCTTGAGGCCAAGATTGCCCCGCGCAGGTTGACCCCCGAACAGCAGAAAGCCCTTTCAGCTTCGCTAGAACCGTTTAGGGGCCGCAAGATACGCGTCGAATCGTATTCTCTTGATGCAGAGGGCGAGATTCTTGCAGCACAGATCAGAGACGCGCTCGGTCGCATCTTCACAATAGACGATTGGGTTGGAGCAGAGAGAGGCAGCAACGGGTTCGCAAAAGGCGTAAACGTCACGGGAACTGACGGGCCACTCGTCACGAAGCTTGCTGAAAGCCTTGAAGCGGTAGGATTGAGCGAAGTCAGCACGGTTCCGCTTCCACCACCGCAACAAGCATACCTGATGCTGGAACAATCGCGTGATAAAGCCACCGATGTGGCGGCGGTAATCCTCGTAGGCGTAAAGCCGTTGCCCCAACCGGAGCAGCAATAGCTAGGTGCTGACCAATCCCAATGCCCCATCAGTAAGAGAGCCCTTCCTTGCCCGACAAGAACTACCCCACTAAGCCACGCAAGGGCCGCGCGAAGCATGAGGCTTGGGCTTCTCAAAGGCGGCAACCAGATCGCAATCTTGAGAAGCCACCCGCCCAAAATCCAAAAACTGAGCCCGATAACCCGCTCGCCGATGCCATCTCCAACAGCATTAAGTGGGCGACTTGGGTAATAGCTTTCTCCGCCATTTGCAGCGCTGTTATTGCTTACTATCAGTGGGGCGCGCTGCAACATTCCGATCAGACAACGCGCGAATCCTTCTCTGCGGTCCAAAGGGCTTTTGTCACCGGCAAAGACCTTCAGATTGTCGAGAACCCTATTCTTTATTGGTTTTTCAGTATTATACTTGAAAACACTGGTAATACGCCCACGAAAAACATGGAGGTTTGTTTCAAATCTGGCTTCTCTCTGACCGAGTTGAACGATACTATCCCGCGCAAAACACCCTCTTTCGCACCTGGCGATCCGGAGAAAATCTGCAACCAAGAAAAAATCGTGTGGCCTTTCCAGAGAATAGTCTTGGCCCCGAAGGGCATCATTCCAGTACAGGGAGTTGGAATCCCAAAGAAATATATCGAGGAAATGGCAAAAAATCGCTCTGACGGATATATTTACGGCATTGCTTACTATGATGATGTCTTTTCTGGCTCTAAGAAACACATCACTAAGTTCTGTTTCGTAGTTATTCCTGTAGCTGAGCCTGATGGAACCGCTAAAATCGAAAGAGGTTTGTGCCAATACTGGAATTGTGCTGATGACGAGTGCGATGCCGACAAGGCCGCATATGACACAGCATTGAAGAGCCTGAATCCCCCTGATCAGCCAAAATAAGTAAGCGCCGGCCTGTCGCAGAGGTGCGCGGTCATTTCGATTTTTTGGATTCTCGGCTCGTCCGCTCTTTATCCAGGCGTTTTGTGGGATGCCTTGTTTGAATTTCGGATTTAGGTACGCGAACGAGCCCGCGTATGAGTCTGTCAAATCGGGCCCATTCAGCGCTCCCGTCGTGGGGATGTTTTCGGCTATCTGTCATCAGCTACTTCAGTGCAAATTGGATTGTCGGAGCTGGATCCTGATGGTCAGGTAATTTCAACTCCTTACACTTCTGAGCGTTTTTAAAGAGATTGGCGAGATATTGCTTCGCGTGTTTCTCCTCGATGATTTCTGCCAAACTGTAGAGAACCCGTTGAGTTGCTGTCCTGGCCGCCGCAAGGATCGCAGCCTCATCGAGTTTGGGATCCCGGAATGCCTTGACAGAAGAATCGCGAAATACGTGGTGGAGAATGAACCGGTTTCCGTGCACCGCTACTAGTTCGCCTCTAGGTAGCTCAGTCTTATCGATTGAGGATAGTTCTTCCGCTACAAGGCGGGAGATTTTGACCGCCCGCCACATACGACGGGCTGGAAGGCCATCATTAAAAAGCGTTGTATATGGCGGCTTTGTAATGTCCCGCCATAGCCCGCCTACCTCTCTCTTGGCTTGGACAGCCATGGTCACGTCATGGCTGGCACATGCGAGGGCGATCGTCGCTTCTTCGATGTTGCACCCCTCGTCACCTTCGGGATCCAAATCACCCGACTTGTAGGCATATCGTTTCCCATCGAGCACCATTTCACCCGCCAGGCGCTCTTGGTTGGGATCCAAGGCCGCAAAGTCTCTGTGCTGGATTCGATTTTGCGTATTGGTTGCCCTAGTAACTTCCGTCTCAAAGCCAGCCGGACAGTGCTCCAGTGAAATTACGCGGATATGCACCCGCGCGTCCAACTTCTTAAAAGCTTTGGCATCTTTCTTCGCAACATCCCAAACAACACCGACTGTTTGGGCTCCATTTACAATGCTAACGCCCTGACAATCGAATATGTCGTAGTCCCTGTTGTCTCCGTTTAGAACGGTCTTTTCTACTTTTGAGCAGAGAACTGTAATTCCATTATTGAAGTACCAAAATCTATCTGGAGAGTCTTGAATTGTCATTTCCATCGCCGTATTTACATCGGATGCGCCCCGATAAAATCGGAGATTTCTGTCGAAAAGCGGCTTGCCAAACCTTGCCCACGTTGCAACATCGGCGAGTTTTACCTGGCCGTAGTACGCGCGATACGGTAAATCAATCTTGCCCCATTCACTAAGAGCCATTTGAATCTTGATGTTCTTTGCTGACGCAGATCCGCTCAAATGTGCATAGATGCGAGGCAGATCAAAAACTTCGAGACTGAAGATCTCAGCGTCTCCAACGTTATTCTGATCGGTAAGCAACCGCTCGATAGAGTTGCGTACAGGATCCGCTAAAGTGTCCGGGCTGCTGTAGGCTATAACCAGCACAATCCGTACGTCCGAGCGCCGCAAAATGCCACTTAACTCAGGCTCACGGCTTTTGATCTTGGGGTTGAACTCAGAAAAATCCCCGCGAATTAGAGCTTCGATGCCACTTAGAAACTTCTCGCAGTCACCCAAATTGACCGTCGATTTTGCAGCTTTCGACCATTTGGATTGAACCAGATAGAGAGACTTGTCGGCACTATCGAAATAGATGGCATCGATGCCGTGGTCTCCGAAGCCGTCCGTCACGCTCGCGGCCGCAAGTTTTGGATCCGTCTCAGTGAGGGCTGTCATACAAAAAGCTGCAAGCGACCGACTCAAAAATTGAGAGCGGTATTCCTGCGTCGTCGGCTTGGCGCTAACATCGCCCATATCGATCAAGTCGCCATAATCGCGGTCAAGCGCGAAAGCGACACGCTCGATAGTAAGCGTTGCGTCCATTGGCTTAGTTGCCATTCGTCAGCAGCTTGTAGGTCAACCGCTTGTTGGGCGTTTGAGCCATCAATTTACCGAACCGGGATCCATCGGTGTCCTGTCGCGTGTTGAACCGCATCGCTTGCTCATCCAGATATCGATCTAAATGCACAGGCGAGACTGCCACATAGGTTCCTTTGAGTGTGCGTGTGGTCAATACGTCGTGGTCATACTCTCCCGATAACCCGACATAGCCTACCCAGGCATCGGTGTAGAGGCGCGATCCAGGCTCGACTGCCTCGCGAATAGCGTGCCGCTCCGCCACTCTACGCCTTACGCGGGAGTGCGCCATCCCCCTATGCTACAATGTCTGTGTGACCCACCCGCGCTCATATTCCTTGACAGTCGAGCCCCAGGAAGGCGGCTATCTCGCCTACTTCCCTGCCCTGCCGGGGTGCCATACCTGGGGTAAGACTTTCGATGAGGCGGTCCAGAACGCCGAGGAAGGGCTCGCCGTCTACATCGAAACGCGGGCTGCACACGGTGCGCGGTTCCCCACCAAGCTGCTATAATGATCTTATGACAAAGCGACGCGAAGAGACCATCAGCACGCTTCATGCTCAGTATGTTTGCGCCTTCCGCCCCGAGCCCGAGGGCGGCTACACCGTGCACTGCGCCGCATTTCCGGAAATCGTGACCTACGGTGCGTCACTTGAAGAAGCGCGCCAGGCCGCCCGTGAGGCAATCGAACTTTGTCTCGAAGTCTATCAGCAGGAAGGCCGCGAGCTTCCGGCGTCCGATGCTGAGCCACATAAGACAATCAAAGAGTTGGTGCCAGTGAAGCTCGCTCGCGTGTGAGTCGGCTTCCCTCAGTTTCCGCGCGGCAGATGCTCTCCGCTTTGCGACGGGCGGGCTTCGACATTGTCCGCATCAAAGGCAGCCATCACTTTCTGAGACACAGGGACGACCCGACGCGGGACACGGTGGTCGCTCTCCACACGGGCGACCTCCCCGCCGGAACCATACGCGACATCCTCAAGCAGGCAGGAATCTCCAGGAAAGAGTTCCGCGAGCTCCTGTAGGCGGCATACGCCGCACGTTGAACCGCTCCCCTCATCGGCATAGCATTGTGCCGCAGCCATCCGGCTGCCCACTGGTGGCGTTCTCACCGGAGGCATTCGCGAGTGCTTCCCTACCCTAGGGAAACACCGCAATGTCAAACGAGAGAAAGCTCATCGACTGGAAAGGTCTGAAGGCTCTTGGCTGGCCTTATTCAAGGCAACATACCTGGAGGCTGATAGCGCAGGCGCTTTTTCCTAAACCCATAAAGTTTGGAAGGCACCGAAGCTGTCGCGTCTTCTGGTACTTGGACGAGGTAACCAAGGCGATCGACGTCTTCGCGCCTCAAGGTTGACAGTGGTCTCCCTCGGAAGAGGGACGGGGCGGCTCCGCTGCAGACGGAGCCGCCCTTTTTGCCCCACAGCCGTTGGGCATACGGCTCGGCACACTGTATGCCGATCGGCCACTCTGCCGGCGAACAAGATCGCCGTGCAATTCCATACGCTTCCGCACACACAGTCCGTCGGGCTACTCGCCACGACCAATATCCTTTTTCTCATCCTTCCTTCGCTTCTACGAAGCTCAGTCTGTACTGAGATAAACCCACTCGCGCGGCGGCGCTCTTTAGAATTACCACTACAGTCGTGTGGCAATCTAATAGGCGCCGCACTCGCTCGGGGAAAAGGATATTGGTCGTGGCATTCGCCAACGACGGACTGGTGGCGGACCATTCCGACAACAGTCCCGCGTAAAACGCGACAATAACTTTTCACTTTTTTACTTCCCCACATTTCCTGAGCGCGTTTTGCGTGTGATAATTTATATGGAGAGTTCTTTCATGGGCAAAGGTCGGCGCCCGACATCCAAAAC